>CALGGN010000246.1 GCA_937915915.1 uncultured Selenomonas sp.
TGACAGAAAAATCCTTCGACAATGACAAAAGCTCATTTAATCAGCGTTTCCCTAGAGATGTTTGTCATGTGGGAAGTTTGAGTCGAAAAATAAAGGAAACGCCAGTTCATCTGGCGTTTCCTTAAAGTTCAGGGGCTTTCTGTTCGTCCGCGTTTGTCAGTCATTCAGTCATCATTGTAGTCATTGCTGTAGTCATTGCTATCGTAACTGCCATAGTCGCTGCTGCCGTAATCATCGTAATCGTCGCTGGCGTAATCGCTATAGCCATAATCGCTGTCATCGCTGCCGTAATCCCCGGCATCCCAGTCATCGTTATCCGTGGCGCCGTCCTCGTACTCGTCGGCACGCCCCGCATAGCTGCCGTAGTCTGAATCCTCATCGTCCACATGAACAGAGATATCGTGGTAATGTTCCATTGGTTCCGTATGTGCGGCGTTCGCTGCGGAAGCGGAAGATGAGCCTCCGAAGAGATGCACGAGGAAGGCTCCAACGGCTGTCCCTGCGAAAAACCCCAAAATGCCGCTTGGCTTGCTTTTTCGCCGGACAGTGCCGCTGCTTTGGACGGACGTCCTGTTGGCAGCCGCTGTGCACGGTTTTCCACAGTTGCCGCAGAATCGTGGGCTGCCGTCAAGCCTTGCCCCGCAATTGGTACAGTACCTGGCCATCTTCCTTCACCTGCCACAGTTTTCTTATGCGTTCCACTTCGACGGGAAGGGGTGGATTTCCTGCCGTGTCCCACGGGTGAGATGAAAAATGTGCAGCGTTTCCTTGAATGAAGCATAAGGAATTTTTATCAAAGTCAGTCGTGTGGTATGAGATTCGAGGATTTGGGTGTATACTGGTGATGGAATCGGCAAGCAGGGGGAATGTGAGGATGGAAAAGAAGACGGTTGCCGTCGCGATGAGCGGGGGCGTGGACAGTTCCTTGACGGCGGCCTTGCTTTTGGAGCAGGGGTATGAGGTGATGGGACTGACGATGCGGCTCTCGGAGGAGAGCATGGGGGCGGAGAAGGATGCGCGAAGCGTTGCCGGGGCGCTGGGGATTCCGCATCATGTGGCGGATTTTCGGGAGCTGTTCCGGCAGAAAGTGGTGGATTATTTTATCGGGGAATATGCGAGGGGGCGCACGCCGAATCCCTGCGTGGCATGCAATCTCCATCTGAAGTTCGGGGCGCTCTTTGCGTATGCCCGCTCTCTGGGGGCAGACTGCCTGGCCACGGGGCACTATGCGCGCATTGTGCGGGATGCTTCGGGTCGGTATCGGCTCTGCAAGGGACTGGACGAGGGGAAGGACCAGTCCTATGTGCTCTACCACTTGCCGCAGGAAGTTCTTTCTCGGGTGCTGCTGCCCTTGGGAAGCTATTCCAAGGATGCTGTGCGGGCGATGGCGATGGAAAGGCGGCTGCCGGTGGCAAACAAGCCGGACAGCCAGGAGATTTGCTTTGTGCCAAAGGATGACTATCAGGCGTATCTGCGGAAACATGCGCCTGAGTGCCTTTGTGCGGGGGACATTGTGGACGACCGGGGGAATGTGCTCGGACGGCATGAGGGCGTCCCGCTCTATACGATCGGACAGCGGCGCGGGCTGGGAATCGCCGCGCCGGAACCGCTCTATGTCAAGGGCTTGGACGTTGCCTCCCATCGTGTGATCGTGGGCGGCGCCACGGAGGTATATTCCGGCGGGCTCCTTGCGGGGCAGCTGAAATGGATGCAGCAGGAGGAACCGAAGGCGCAGTTCCGGGCAATGGCAAAGATACGCTATGGGCGGCGGGTGGCGGCCTGCCGTGTCCTGCCTTTGGGAGATGGGCAGGCACGCGTCGAGTTCGATGAGCCGCAGCGTGCCGTGACACCGGGCCAGTCCGTTGTGTTCTACGAAGGGGACTATGTTTTAGGCGGCGGCATCATTGAGGAAGAAATACCATAATATTGCTCAAAAAGAAGGATTCTGGACTTTTTAGCAGAATAAATTAGTGTACTCAGCAATCATTTTTATCATAAATTGTTGCAGAATCAGAGGAGATGAGCATATGAGCAGGCAGATGAAACTGCGGTTGTTTTTCCTCGCAGTGGTGGCGGTTCTGATCGTGACAGGAGGGGTGTACTGGTACCTGAGAGTCTATACCAAGACACCGGAATATGCCATGCAGCAGATCGAGCAGTCCGTGGAACAGCACGACAAAGCGAAATTCCAGCGCTATGTGGATGTGGAACGGCTGCTGGATCGCTCCTATGATGGCTTTGTGGAAGGGCTTTTGATGACAGATACGATGATGACGCCGGAAGCAAAATCCGCCATCAGCAGTTTCACGCATATGATGAAGGCTCCGCTTTTGACGAGTTTCCGCACTGCGATCGAGCAATATGTGGAGAGCGGAACATGGGAGGCGGCTGAATCGCAGGAAGCGGGGAATGAAGCGCTGGACGCTTCGGATGTGCTGAAGCGTTCGGGCCTGCAGCAAGCTGTCTTCCGCTCCGTGGACGGGATTTCGCAAGACAAGGACGGGGATCGGGCGATTGCCAGCGTGCGCGTCTATCAGGAAGAGGCGCAGCGGGAATTCGTGCTGGAGGTCGTGCTGGAAAAGGCTGAGAACGGCGACTGGCGCATCACGGAGATCCAGAATTTCGACGCTTTTATCCAGATGGTCAGTCAAGCGAGGCATGAGGAGCTGAAAAAGTATATGCGGGAGACCGCGTCCATCATGGATAAACATGACCGTACGATCCATGATGCGGAGCTGACCTATCGGAGCATCCTGGCTTCCGGGAGCTTGGGGAACCAGGCCACGCGGGATGAAATCCAGGCGCTGATGCGGGACGTGGTCCAAAAGGACTGGGAGACAAGAAAAGAGGCACTTTCTGAGCTGGTGGTTCCGGCGGCGGCCCAAACCCTGCATCATCTGAGGCTCAAGATTTGCGATTTGCATATTGAGTATGCCCAAAGTTATGCGCAGTGGATGTCGGACAAGAAGGCCGCGACCATACGCGAGGCAGATGTAAAGCTGAAACAGGCGAAGACACTGGAGAAAGAAGCATCGATCCTCGTCACGCGCATGACGCTTGCCACAACGGATTCTTGAGGGGATTGCCTGCATGAAACGGGAAGAATTGGTTTTGCTGTATCAGTTCCATGATGCGGAGCGTCTGGAACGGCTCCGCGCCGTGCTGAAAGCACTGCATATCCGCGTGCGCGTGCTGAAGGATGAGGATCATGCGGAGAAAATCGGTTTCCTGTTGGGACTCAAGGGGTTCCATCCTGCCAAGGAACGAGAGGAATTCACTTTTCCCCATGAGGTCATGGTGCTGCAGAACATTCGGCATAAGCGTCTGGATGCGGTACTGGAAGCCATCAGGGAGGCGGGCATCCCGAAGATACAGTATAAAGCGGTGGTGACGCCCTTCAATACGCTTTGGACGCTGCAGCGTCTCTGTGAGACCATGCAGAAGGAACATGGAGCGATGATGGACGGCGCGGCGGAAGGAAACGCATGAAAATGCGTCGTACGAAGAAAGAATTGGGAGTGTTGAGTTTGAAGCGTTTTTTCGGTATTTTGTGCATGATGGTGACAGCCTTCGTTCTGGTTGGCTGCGGAGGACAGCAGGCTGAAAAGCAGGAAATGCAGAAGCTTGTGATCGGGCTGATGCCGGATACGGATTCCGTACCGTTTGTGATTGCACAGGAAAAGGGATTTTTCAAGGAAGAGGGCGTCGAGGTCGAACTGCAGCAGTACAAGAGTGCGATGGACAGGGATTCTGCAATGCAGAGCGGGAACCTGGACGGCGCGGTATCCGATATGCTGGCGGTTGCGTTTGCGAAAGCGGGCGGCTTTGATGTGAAGGTGACCTCCTTCACGGACGGGAGCTATCGTCTGGTGGCCGGAAAGGATGAGAACGTCGCCTCGCCAAAGGATCTGGCGGGCAAGGAGGTGGCTGTTTCCAAGAATACCATCATCGAGTATGTGACGGACCAAATCCTGCAGCGGGAGGGTATGCCGGAGGACAGCATCGCCAAAGTGGCGGTCCCCCAGATCCCGACGCGGCTGGAAATGCTGCAGAACGGGCAGCTTGCGGCGGCGACCATGCCGGAGCCGATGGCGAGCGTTGCCATCGGGAACGGATGCAAATACGTGACAGGTTCCGATGAGCTTGGCATCAATCCCGGTGTCATCATGTTCACGGAAAAAGCCGTGAAGGACAAGGCGCAGGAAATCCGCGCCATGTACCGCGCCTATCGGAAGGCCGTCAAGTACCTGGCGGATACGGATCGCTCCGAATACATCGATCTGGTGATGGAAAAGAGCGGCTTTCCGCCAAAAGCCAAGGATGTGCTGGAACTGCCCAAGTACCGGGAGCCGGGACTTCCCAAGGAAAGCGATGTGCTGGACTGCATCAAATGGCTGAACGAAAAAAAATTAGTAAAGGAAAGTTATGGCTATCAGGATATTGTTGCGGATATTCTGAAGCAAAACTGACGTATCATGATTGAAATACGAAATCTTTCGGTTCGCTATGGAGCGAACCAGAATGACCGAGAAGCGATATCGAATGTCCACTTGACCGTCCCGGATGGGACGGTCTGTGCTGTCATAGGGCCGTCCGGCTGCGGGAAATCGACACTGCTCAAGGCGGTGGCGGGGATCCTGACGCCCAATGAAGGCGAAATACTGATGGATGGAAAGCCCTTGTCGCCCAAGGTGCAGAGCATTGGCTTCATGCCCCAGAGCTATGGGCTGATGCCCTGGCGCACGGCAATGGAGAATATTCGTCTGGGCATCCGCATCAAAGGGGGACGGTCGAAAGATTCCGAGGAAGAAATCCTGTCACTGATGGAGAGGCTGGGCATTGCCGAGCTTCGGGACCGTTATCCGAGGGAACTCAGCGGAGGGCAGCAGCAGCGCGTGGCTCTGGCACGGGTGTTTTTGCTGCGCCCGGATGTCCTGCTGATGGATGAGCCCTTTTCCGCATTGGATGCGATCACCCGCGAGGATATGCAGGAGGTCTTCCTGGCGCTCTGGCACAGTCTGAAGGTCACGACGCTGTTGGTCACGCACTATGTGGAGGAAGCCCTTTATCTGGGGGAACGCATCGTGCTCATGCAGGCATCTCCGGGCAGGATTGCGGAAGTGATGGAAAATCCGCTGGCAGGCTCGGAGGGCTTGCGCGCCAATCCCGCGTTCTTTGAAAAAGGGAGGCAGCTTCGGGAAAAAATCAAGCAGATGGGGGGATATCGATGAGAAAGATGGTATTCCTGTCCTATCTGATCGGGGCATGCGCCTTGCTGGCACTGTGGTATCTTATCGCGCAGGCGGCAGAACTGCCGATCCTTCCATCCCCGGAGCGGGTGGCGGAACGGTTGGCAGGAATCTTTCTGAGCGACATCGCGGTGCACGGGGCGTACAGTCTCTGGCGCATCACGGCAGGACTCTGCCTTGCAATTTTGATCGGTTTCCCGCTGGGCATGATCATGGGGTATTTTCCAAGGGCAGACCGCTATTTGGCGCCGATCGTGTATCTGACCTATCCGATTCCAAAGATTGCGCTGCTGCCGATTCTTATGCTGCTGGCAGGTTTGGGGGAACTGTCGAAGATCCTGATGATTTTCCTCATCATCGTGTTTCAGGTGGTGGTAGCGGTGCGGGACGGCATCCACGCCATCCCGAAGGAGATCTATGAGCCGCTGGTGTCTCTGGGAGCCTCCTTCGGGAAGATTTTCCGCGAAATCCTGTGGCCCGCCTCCTTGCCGAAGTTCCTGACCGCAGTGCGCGTCGCCATGGCCACGGCGATCTCCGTGCTGTTCTTTACGGAGACCTTCGGGACGCAGTATGGGATCGGATATTTCATCATGGATGCATGGCTCCGGGTGAATTATCTGGACATGTATGCGGGCATCATCGTGCTGAGCGGCATCGGGCTGCTGCTGTTCGGACTGCTGGACTTTGTTGAATATCAGACGTGCAGGTGGGTGGCGCCCAGGGAATAGAGAGCGGCTTGCACTTGCCAAGATTTCATAGTAGAATAAATAGCTGAGCAGCAAGTGATGACTGAAGTGTTTTTGAGGGATTCTTTGGAGGGATACCGCATACATGTTTAGTGAAATTACGCAGTCTCCTTATGAGACGGTTCAGTTGGCTGAAAAGGTAGGGAAACGAGTGCGCGAGGGCACGGTGCTCTGTCTGGAGGGGGAGCTTGGCACGGGAAAGACCCTTTTTGTGCAGAGCCTTGCACGCACCTTGGGCGTCGAGGGCGAGGTGACAAGCCCTACCTTCAATCTCATGAATATCTATGAAGGCTTCTGCCCCATCTATCATTTCGACCTCTATCGGCTCACGAAGGAAGAAGAGCTGGAGGATATCGGGTTTTATGAATACATGGAAGCGATGGAGGGCATCGTCGTGGTGGAGTGGTCGGACAAGTTCCCGGATTCCCTGCCGGAAAGCTATGTGCGCGTCCAGTTCGAGCGTCTGCAGGCGGGAAAGGAGTTCCGCCGCATCACGTTTTCGGGCGTAGGCGAAGAGCAGGAAGAATTTTTGAAGGAGCTGGAAGATTTTGTCCATACTGGCAATTGATACATCCACACAGGTCTCAAGCGTGGCTGTGGTATCTGACGGGAAACTTGCGGCAGAGCTTACGATGCAGGCAAAGCTCACCCATTCGGAGACCTTGCTTCCTCATATCGAGGAGGTGCTTGGCATGGCGAACCAGAAAAAGGAAGAGCTGGAAGGCATCGCGGTGAGCCTCGGGCCCGGCTCCTTCACAGGGCTTCGCATTGGGCTTGCTACGGCAAAGGCGATGGCCTATGCGCTGCAGCTTCCCATCGTCGGCGTGCCGACGCTTCGGGCGCTGGCATGGCACTTTCCCGTGGAAGGCTTCCAACTGCTGCCGATGATTGATGCGCAGAAGGGAAATGTATATGTGGAGCGCTATATGTGGGAGCACGGGAAGCTGCTGAAAAAGACTGAGGTCCAGGTGCTGCCTGTGGAGGAAGTGATCCGAAGGACGGAGGAACTTCCGGGGACGGTCGTGCTGATGGGAGATGTGATCTCGAAGCGCATCGAGGGGAAGCAGACGCTTCCGATGCATGTGATGCTGGCGCCGCTGCATCTTCGCATGCCGCGTGCGGCAAATGTCGCCCTTTGCGGACTGGAGCTGCTGAAGGAAGGAAAGACGGGGAACGTGATGGACATGGAGCCCGTTTATATCCGGCGTTCCGAGGCGGAGGTGCTCTGGGAAAAGCGGCACGGGAAAGCCATATGAGCGGGGAGCAGGCAGCGTTGTGCTTTCGTGAAATGGTGCCGGAGGATGCGGAGGCCGTGGAACAGGTGGAAAAGGCATGCTTTTCCATTCCGTGGTCCAGGGAATCCTTCTGGAAGGAAGCAGCCAATGAACAGACCTTTTACTTGCTGGCCCTGCAGGACGGCCGCGTCATCGGCTATGCAGGCACATGGCTTGTGGCGGGCGAGGCTCAGGTCACGAATGTGGCGGTCCATCCGGAGCATCGCGGGAAGGGCGTCGCGACGAAGCTCATGGAACGGCTGATTTGCGAAGTCAAGCAGCGCGGCGCGACAGCCATGACATTGGAGGTGCGCCCCTCCAACAAGCCCGCGCTTGCGCTCTATGAGAAGTTCGGGCTGAAGAGCGTAGGTCGGAGGAAGGGCTATTATCAGGACAATGGCGAAGATGCCATCATCATGTGGAATACGAAGTTATGAAGAAGTAGGTGTTAGCGTGAGCAAAGGGGACATGCAGGACTGCCTGACACTGGCAATCGAGTCGAGCTGTGACGAGACTTCGGCAGCGGTGCTGCGCGGAGGGCGGGAGATCCTGTCCAATATCATTTCCACGCAGATCCCGGTGCATCAGAAGTTTGGCGGCGTGGTGCCGGAAATTGCCTCGCGCAAGCATATCGTGAATATCATGCCCGTGATCGATGAAGCGCTGCAGGAGGCAAAGGTCAAGCTTTCGGATATCGGCCAAGTGGCGGTGACCTATGGGCCGGGGCTGGTAGGAGCCTTGCTGGTCGGTGTTTCGGCAGCGAAGGCGCTGGCTTTTTCGCTGGATGTGCCGTTGATTGGCGTGAACCATTTGGAAGGGCATATTTTCGCGAATTTCCTGAGCGCACCGGAACTGGAACCGCCCTTTGTGGCCCTCGTGGTATCCGGCGGGCATACAGCGCTGGTCCGCGTGAAGGGCTACCATGAGTTTGAGCTGATGGGGCAGACGCGGGACGATGCGGCAGGCGAGGCGTTTGACAAGATTGCGCGGGTCATGGGGCTTCCCTATCCGGGCGGCCCGGAGATCGACCGTCTGGCCAAGGAGGGAAATCCCGATGCCATTGATTTCCCGCGTGCTTTGGAAGAAAAAGGGAATTACGAATTCAGCTTCAGCGGCTTGAAATCGGCGGTGCTGAACTATCTGAACAGCATGCAGCAGAAGGGAGAGGAGATCCATCGGGCAGATGTGGCGGCTTCCTTCCAGAAGGCTGTCATTGAGGTGCTGGCGGAAAAAGCGCTGGAAGCCGTCGGGGAAACCGGGATGGACAAGCTCGTGCTTGCGGGAGGCGTTGCGGCCAACAGTTCGCTGGAAGAAAGGCTGAGAACCGCTTGTGAGGAAAAGGGCATCCGGTTCTACTTCCCCAGCAAGGCGCTATGCACGGACAACGCGGCGATGATAGGCTGCAGGGGCTATTATCAGGCACTGGCGGGAGATGGTTCGGATTTCTATCTGAATGCAGTGCCGAATCTGGGACTGCGGAGTATCTCAGCAAAGGAATAAAGCGGAAGAGCCTTCCCAGAGCAAGGGGAGGCTCTTGTCAAATGGTGCGCTTGGCGGTGCACGTTTCTAAGGAAATGCTGAATGAATCAGTGGTTCCCTAAAGTAACTTTTGAAAGAAGGTAGTAAAATGTGCCAGATTGCTCTTGAAATACCGGAAGCGGTATTGTACGACATCAAAATGAGTAAACTTGAAGCAACAGCAGAAATAAGGAAAATGGTAGCACTCCAGTACTACGTGAAACATGGTGTATCCTTAGGATATTGTGCTGCTATTGCCGGAATGGACAAAGAAGATTTTATTCATTATTTAGGTGATAATAAGATTTCTATTTATCAGTTCGATGATAAAGAAGAATTTTTAGAGGAGATGCGGAATGCGTAAAGTAATCTCCAATACTACACCACTTATTGGTCTGGCTGACATAGGCTGTTTTGATGTTTTGCAAAAGCTTTATGAGGAAATTATGATACCTGCTGCAGTCTTTGAAGAAGTGAAGAGCGAACCTGCCAGAACTCTTGTCAGGAACAGTGATTTTGTTTATGTATATCCTGTTAAAGATAGCCAGTCACGTAAAATGTTCAGTTCCAGACTCCATGCCGGAGAAGTGGAAGTGATGCTATTGGCAGAAGAAAGACAGGCTGATTTGCTGATAATGGATGATAATGCTGCCAAGAAAACAGCCAAATTTTTAGGATTTAAGGTCACTGGAACTTTGGGTGTTTTGCTAAAAGCAAAAAAAGAAGGTCATATCAATGATATAGGGCCATTAGTGGAGAAGTTACAAGAAACTGGCTTTTATGTAAGTCCAAAGGTAAAGCAGTATTTTCTCGAAGAAGCTAATTCTATGGGAGGGGACATGGGATGAACGCGAGCAGCCGGAGCATTGAGATTGTACGCTTGCTGATGCACGAGGCAAAGACACAGGGGGAACTGGCGGAAGCAATCGGGGTAAGCACAAAGACCATATCGAGAGAACTGCCGAATGTGGAAGCTTTGTTGGGGCGCTATGGCATGAAATTGGCGAGACGTTCCGGCACAGGCCTGTCTGTGGAAGGGAACGCGGAGGGAAAACAAAAGCTGGCGGAGGAGATGCTTCGGCAGGAAGTTCAGTCCTCCTATACGCCGGAGGAGCGGCGCTCCATCATCATCAGCCAGCTGCTCAAGAGCAAGGAACCGATCAAGCTCTTTTCGCTCGCGTCCAAGCTCAGGGTGACGGACGGCACCATCAGCAATGATCTGGACAAGCTGGATATGTGGTTCCAGAAGCACCGGCTGCAGCTGGTGAGAAAGCCCGGACTGGGGATCAGCCTGTCCGGGACAGAGCGGGATATCCGGCGGGCCATGGTGCATTATATCTATGAGAACATCGACGAGGGCGAGCTTCTGCATTTGGTGCAGGAAAATCTGCAGGCAGGCAGCGAAGGGAAGACGGGGGGCGCCGCAGCCTCGGATTATCTTTTGGATCTGGTGGACCGTACGGTTATCCGCACGTTGGAAAAGCTGCTCCATGCGATGGAACGCACCATGGGATATCAGCTTTCGGACCATGCGCTGATTGGTCTGGTCGTGCATCTTTCCCTTGCGGTGCAGCGGATCCGGAAGCGGGAGGACATCAAGATCGATCCTGCGTTCCTGGAGGAGCTCCGTTCCAAACGCGAATTCTCGCAGGCATCGGAGATTGCATCTCACATGGAGGAGATCTTCGATATCTCCGTCCCCGAGGATGAGATCGGGTATATTACGATGCATCTGATGGGGGCGCGCAACCGCTTTCGGGAGCAAGCCATGGGCTATGTTTCGGTCATGGACAACTACCATCTGGTGAAGCTGGCAAAGTCCATCATGCGCAGGGCGTCCAAGGAAACGGGCAGCAACATCGAGCGGAGCCAGAGCCTTCTGGCAGGGCTTGTGAATCATCTGGGGCCTTCCATCAGCCGTATCCGCATGCACATGGATATCCGCAATCCCCTGCTGGCGGAAATGAAGGAGCATTATCCGGAGCTCATGGAGCTGGCTTCCGCATGTGTGGAGGATTTGGAGCAAGAATTGCAGACCAAGCTGCCGGAATCCGAAGTTGCCTATATCGCGATGCATCTGGGAGCGGCACTGGCGGAAGGCAGGCCCTTCAAGAGCGTGGAGCACCGCATTGTGGTGGCGTGTCCGACGGGAATGGGGACTTCCCGGCTGCTGGCAAGCCGGATACGCCAGCAGTATCCGAATCTGCGCGTGGTAGATCAGGTATCGACGCTGGCGGTCAACGAGGATTATATGGCGCGCGTGGAGGCTGAGTTCATCGTCTCCACCGTTCCGATTGCCCATGCGCCCGTGCCCGTGGTTGTGGTGAGCGCCCTGCTGAACGGCGCGGACAGCCAGCGGCTGGAGCAGGAAATTGCAAGGCAGAATGAGAGCTTCCTGCGCAGGGCGGCGGAGGAACGCCCGAAGGTCCCCTTTCCGGAGGCCCTGCGCCGCATGGCAGATTACAGTGAGGCAATCCTCTCCCTTCTGGAGCATTTTTTCTTTTGGGAGGAGGAGATCCCGGACATCATGGCAGCCTGCAGAGCGGCAGGACGGCTGGCTGCGGGGCATCCCGATGAGCAGGAGGGCATAGCGCAGGCATTGATGGCACGCGAGGAGAAGGAGAATACGGCCATTACGGGGAGCCACATGGTGCTTCTCCATTGCAGGAGCTGCTTCGTGTCCACCCTGTCCGTCGGTGTCCTGCGCTTCGGAGAGGGATTCGTCTATCCGGAGGGCGGGGAGCTGATCAGAACCGCCGTTGTGCTGCTGGCGCCGGAGGACAGTTCATCCTGCGATTTGGAGACGGCAGGCTGTCTCGCCTCGGTGCTGCTGGACCGTTGGGGATTGATGGAGATGCTCCATGCTGGCGATGAAGAACAAATACGGCAGGAATTGGTGCAGATTTTCCGGGATTTTTATCATCAAAAATATCGGGAATTTTTGGGGGCATGAGCCGGAATCGGAAGGAAGATGGCGGCTCATGCAAAAAAAGCTTGCAAAACATCAAAATGTCAAATATAATAAAACAAAGGTCAAATGGTCAAGGGATAAGATGAGGGTGAGCGGAATGAGCAATATTGCGGATTTGATTGAGGAATATATCCTGCGTCAGCTCGCACAGCAGCAGGATGGGAAGGTGGAGCTGCGGCGGACGGATATTGCGGATCAGATTTCGTGTGCACCGTCCCAGATCAGCTATGTGCTGAGCACGCGCTTCACGCATGACAAGGGGTTTGTGGTGGAGTCGCGGCGCGGACTGGGCGGCTATATCCGCATCGTGCAGGTTCCCTTGAAGAGTCTGGTCTATGAGGATATGCTGGGGAAGATCCACGAGAATACAACCTTCGGCGAGGTGCAGAGCATGGTGCGCTATCTGATGCAGCATGAGATGATCACGAACCGTGAGGCGGCGCTGGCCATGCAGGTGGTGACAGGTGTCTTCCAGTCCAAGAGCATGGCGGTGGAGGAGCGCATCCACATGATCAAGTCCCTGTTTCTGACGATGAAGAATTTTTCGTCGGCATAGGAAACAGGTTCTCAAGGGAGGAGTAGAGCAATGCTTTGTGATGTATGTGGCAGGAACGAGGCTACGGTACATATCATGCAGGTAGGACCCGATGGGAAATTCGAGAAGAGCCTTTGCGCCCAGTGTGCGGCAAGCCTTGGAGAGCAGCTTTATGAGCCTCTCCAGAAGAAGGATTTCTCCATCCATGAATTCCTTCAGGGCGTGTTCCGCGGGTCGCAGCCCAAGGCTCAGGCGCAGGCCGGGCCTGTGCGGATCTGCCCGAATTGCGGCATGCGTTCTGAGGAATTCCAAAAGACGGGGCGCATCGGCTGCTCGGAATGCTATCAGGTCTTTGCGCAGCAGCTGGAGCCCATTATCCGCAGGGTGCATGGGGTGAATGTCCATCATGGCAGGATGCCGCGCCGCTCTGACGGGAAATTGGAACTGCAGCATGAGGTCATGCAGCTTCGGGCCGGATTGCAGCAGGCCATCGCATCAGAGGCCTATGAAAAGGCCGCGGAATATCGTGACAGGATACGGGAACTGGAGCAGAAGCTGAAGGAGGAGCGGAATGATGGATGATCTCTACCGCAGCCCTTTGCTGCCATGGCTGTCTCCCAAAGGCCCTGAAGGAGATGTGGTGATTTCCAGCAGGGTGCGCCTGGCGAGGGATTTCGACCGGATGCCCTTTCCTGACCGCGCTGACACCAATCAGCTTGCGGCGGTCAAGAAAACGGTATCTGCGCTGCTGCCTGCCATCGAGAAATCCACCGGGCAGGTTTTCGACCTTGTGGACATGGACAGCATCCCCCCGATGGAGCGCGAGGTCCTCTGCGTCAAGCATCTTGCCAGTCCGAGTCTCATCAAGCAGCCGGAGCACCGTGCAGTCTGCATCAGCGATGACCGCTGCACCAGCATCATGATCAATGAGGAGGATCATCTGCGCATTGCCTGCATGGAGGCGGGACTGGAGCTTGAACGTTCTTTGCAGCGCGCCTTTCAGATCGATGACGTGCTGGAAGCCCGCATCAATATGGCATTCGATGAGAAGCTCGGATACCTGACCTCATGGCCGACGAATCTTGGCACAGGGCTTCGGGCATCTGTCGTCATGCACCTTCCGGGACTTGCGTTCACGGACAATATCAGCAGCATCATCAACATTTCTCCGCAGCTCGGGCTTAGCGTGAACGGCCTGTACACCGACGGGCATCAGGTCATCGGCAATATGTTTCGCGTTGCGAACCGGCTGACCTTGGGCTTTACGGAGGAGGAAATCGTTTCCAATATGAGGGATGCGGTGCAGGAGATCGTGGATCAGGAGCGCCGTGCCCGCAAAGCCCTGGAACTGCACGACCGCCTTCGCTTGGAGGACCGCGTGTGGCGCGCTTACGGGGAAATGCGCTTTGCGCGGAGGATGAACAGCGGTGATGCACTGGCCCTCATGAGCAAGCTTCGTCTGGGGGTCGATTTGGGCATTGTGGACAATCTGAGCGCGGAATTTTTTTCCGAACTGCTGATTGTGAATCGCGAGGACTACTTGAAAAATCTGGCAGGGAATGAGGAACTGCCAAAGGAAGAAATTTATCAGCTGCGGGCGGAAATCGTGCGGGAGGCTTTGCAGCGCTATGCACTCCCGCAGAGGTGAGGCCATGAACTATCAAAATCGCTTTACGAATCGGGCCATCAAGGCCATTGAATACGCGCAGTATGAAGCGCAGAATCTGGAACGGGACTATATCGGCACGGAGCATATCCTGCTGGGCCTGCTGCACGAACGGGCGGGCATCGCGGCGCGCGCGATGGAGGCGCAGGGGCTGGACTTTCAGGAAGTGCGGAAACAGGTGGAGCGCCTGCAGGTGAACGATGAGGAAGATACGGCGGATAATCCCTACTATACTCCCGTCGCCAAGCGTGTCATGGAGATGACGGTGCAGGAGGCGCAGGAGCTGGGGCACAACTACATCGGCACAGAGCATATGCTGCTGAGCCTGCTGCATGAGCAGGACGGGGCGGCCTATCAGGTGCTGCGGTCCATGGACGTGGATGTGGACGCACTGCGGGAGGCTGTGCTTTCCTATGTGGGGAAACCCCAGTGGCGCGAAATGCGCGGCACCGGCAAGGAAAAGAAGCAAAAGAGCAAAACCAAGACACCGTTTTTGGATCAATACGGACGCAACCTCAATGAACTGGCGAAGCAGGACAAGCTGGATCCCGTGATCGGCCGTGAGGCCGAAATCGAACGGGTGATCCAGATCCTTGCGCGCCGTACGAAGAACAATCCGATTCTTCTGGGAGAGCCGGGAGTCGGGAAGACTGCGATTGCGGAGGGGCTTGCCCAGCGTATCGTGCAGGAGGCTGTTCCGCACATACTCATGCACAAGCGGGTCGTTTCCCTTTCCACGTCGTCTCTGGTAGCAGGTGCGAAATACCGCGGGGAATTCGAGGAACGGCTGCAGAATATGGTGCAGGAGATCCGGAAATCGGGAGACGTGCTGCTCTTTATTGACGAGATTCATACCCTGGTCGGGGCGGGCGGCTCGGAGGGGGCCTTGGATGCGGCGAATATCCTGAAACCTGCCCTTTCCCGGGGAGAGATCCAGATCATCGGCGCCACCACGCTGGATGAGTACAAGAAGTATCTGGAAAAGGATGCGGCGCTTTCCCGCAGGTTCCAGACCATTCTGGTAGAGGAGCCGTCCTCTGAGGATGCGCTGAAGATCCTGTTCGGGCTTCGGAGCAGGTATGAGGAGTTCCATCATGCGAAGATCGAGGATGAAGCGCTGGATGCGGCGGTCAAGCTGTCCAAGCGGTATATCAGCGACAGATTCCTGCCGGACAAGGCCATCGACCTGATGGATGAGGCGGCTTCCAAGGCGCGCATGCGTACCGCATCGCAGCCGGCGCAGCTGAAGGAAATCGAGGAACGCCTGAGGAAACTCGAGCTTGAGAAGGAAGCCGCGATCACGGCGCAGGAATTCGAGCATGCGGCGCATATCCGGGATGCAGAGCAGCAGATGAAGCAGGAAATGGAGAGCGTCCGGAATTTGTGGGAGCGGCAGGGGAAATCCTATGTCACGGTCACGGCAAGGGATATTGCAGATGCTGCCGCTCTTTGGACGGGGATTCCGGTGCATCAAATCGCCGCGAAGGAGTCCGAACGTCTGCTGCACATCGAAAAAGCGCTGGAAACGCGCGTCATCGGGCAGAAAGAGCCGGTTCGCGCATTGGCAAAGGCCATCCGCCGCGGACGTGCGGGGCTCAAGGATCCGAAACGGCCCATTGGCAGCTTTATTTTCCTGGGGCCGACCGGGGTCGGGAAGACGGAGCTGTGCCGGGCGCTGGGAGAGGCCATGTTCGGGGATGAGGATGCCGTCATTCGCCTGGATATGAGCGAATATATGGAGAAGCATACCGTATCCCGGCTGGTGGGTTCCCCGCCCGGATACGTCGGCTTTGAGGAAGGCGGTCAGCTGACGGAGGCGGTTCGCCGGAAGCCCTACAGCGTGGTGCTGCTGGATGAGGTGGAGAAGGCGCATCCGGACGTGTTTAACATCCTGCTGCAGATCATGGAGGACGGGCGCCTGACGGACAACACGGGACGCGTGGTTTCCTTTAAGAACACCATCGTGGTCATGACCTCCAACGCCGGCGCCCACGCCATCAAAAACGGCCGCTCCCTGGGCTTCGGGGCGGAAGCCAAGGCCAACCCCGCCAACTACGAGGCCATGAAGGACTCGGTGATGAAGGAGGTGGGCGAGGTTTTCCGGCCGGAATTCATCAACCGGGTGGATGAGATCATCGTCTTCCATCCCCTGACCGAGGAGGACATCCACACCATTACGGATATGATGCTGCGCCAGGTGGCCGACCGGCTGAAGGAGCAGGACATCACCCTGAAGTGGGATAAGCGGGTCACGGACAAGCTGAGCCAGGAGGGCTACGATCCCAAATTCGGCGCGCGGCCCCTGCGCCGCCTGATCCAGCGGACGGTGGAGGACACCCTCAGCGAGGCCCTGCTGGACGGCCGCATCCTGCTGGGCAGCCCCGCCCGCATGACCGTAAAGGACGGAGAAATCCGCATCGCTCCGCCGAAGGTCAGCACGGTATCCAAATAAAGCGGCGGAATCGCCGTGATAATCAATTGAGGAGGAAACTGCAATGCTCGAGGAACTGAAAAAACAGGTATATGAAGCGAACATGATGCTGCCGGCGTACCATCTGGTCACCTTCACCTGGGGCAACGTCTCCGGCATCGACCGGGAGAAGGGGCTCTTCGTCATCAAGCCCAGCGGCGTTCCCTACGAGGAGCTGAAGCCGGAGGACATGGTGGTCATGGACCTGGCCGGGAATCAGGTGGAAGGGGACCTGAACCCCTCCACGGATACCCCCACCCACGCCGAACTCTACCGCCGCTTTCCGGCAATCGGCGGCGTGGTTCACACCCACTCCCGCTGGGCCACCATCTGGGCCCAGAGCGGCCGGGACATTCCCGCCTACGGCACCACCCACGCGGACTATATCTATGGCCCCGTGCCCTGCTGCCGCGACCTGACGGCGGACGGGATGCCGTCGCATCCTCCGAGCCGGATTGCCCGCGGCCCGGCGCGGACGAGATGAGGACGGTCCGCCGGCAGCTCGAGTCCCTTCGGCGGGAGGTCGTGGACGGCTCCGAGCGCCTTGAGCTCCTGATGCTTCGTCTCATGGACTCAAGGGGGGAGAAGAGGGGGCAGGAAAATGTTCGGTGAAAAGGCAATGAAGACCCTGTCCCGGATCCGGGACGTGGCGGTGCCGCTCGTGTACGCGTGCACGTGCCTGCTGGCGGCGGCGATCGTGCTTTTGACGGTGCTGCTGGTATTCGGGAACCGGAACAGCAGTCAGAACACCCGGTTCCAGGCGGAGCTGCGGCAGATGAACCAGCGGGCCGCCGCCGACACCCGGCAGGCGGTGGTGGAATCCATGTCCGCCATGGGGCAGAGCCTGACCACGGGAGTCCACACCATGGGCCAGAGCATCACCGACAGCGTCCGCACCATGGGAGAAGGGCTCACCGCCAACGTGCGCACCATGGGGGACGGCGTCAACGTCCGCATTGACGGTATGAAGCAGTC
>CALGGN010000247.1 GCA_937915915.1 uncultured Selenomonas sp.
CATCCAATTTTCAGGTGCTTCTGTGAAACTGGCATATCTGTTTCACGGATTCAGGATACAGTAAAAGAAGCCGCAGCGATTCTTGGAGTCAGCCTCTCGCTGATATACGCCGCAGTTCAGCGTGGCGAGATCCCGAGTCGAAGGATTGCGACGCGGATTCTCATTCCCGCCGAATTCATTGACGGGAAATAAGGAGCGATAGACACCCATGATGCGAGGCTGTCACATCAGCGTGAAGCTGGTGACAGCCTTTTTCCTATCGTGGGAAAGGAGTGAAGCTATAATGACCAAGAGGACTTCAGGAGAAGGTGGCTTTTTTCATGATGCCGAACGTGGTATTTGGATCTACCAAATCCGATATACCGATGCAACAGGTAAGCGGGGACGAAAGAAATTTGCCGCCAAGACAAAGAAGGAAGCCATGCAGAAAGGAAGGGAATTTTTGGAGAATATCCGGCAGGGAATGCTGGCCAATCATGAAAGAATGGCCGTTGGCAATTGGATTGACCGATGGCTAACAGAATATGTGCAGCCCCATGTCCGTCCGCGCACCTGGGAGAAGTATCGGAGTTGCCTTGACCGCTACATTGTCCCTTTTTATGGAGCGATGCCTTTGCGGGAGTTGAATGCGTCCGATTTGCAAGCACACTTCAATGGACTTAGGACGCATGGGCGAGCGGATGGAATGGGGCTATCCGCTTCGACGGTAAGAGCGACACGGCGATATCTCTGCATGTGCATGGATGATGCTGTCAAGGCGGGACTGCTCCTGAACAACCCTGTCCGAAATACCAAGCCAGCAAAGCTGGTAAAAAAGGAGAACGTGGTTCTGGATAAGGAGCAAGTCTCCAACATGATTCAGGCCGCAACAGAAATGGACAGTCCCGTCATGTGCCATGTAATGCCTGTCCTGCTTGCCCTGACAGCACACACGGGGATGCGTCAAGGTGAAGTGTTCGGGTTGAAATGGGAGGATGTGGATTTCAATCATGGATGCATTTTCATACGTCGTTCCTTGGCTCACATCATCGGAAAGGGAGCCGTATTCCAAGAGCCGAAGACAAAGAATAGTCGGAGACGCATCTTATTATTGAAAGAAGATGTGGATATGCTACGGTGCTATCAGGAATGGCAGCGGCAATATGCCGAGGGCTTGGGCGATAAATATGCTATGCCGGAACTGGTTTTTGCCAGTCCCTTCGGCACCCCTATCAGTCCTACGAACTTCACGAGAAGATACTTCCGGCCATTATTGCAGAAATGCGGCATCGACGAGCGGTTTACTTTCCACGGGCTGCGTCATACGCACGCAACACTTCTTTTACAACAGGGTGTGAATCCCAAAATCGTGCAGGAGCGCTTGGGGCATTCGTCCATCAAGGTCACCATGGACACCTATTCCCATGTACTTCCGGATATGCAGCGGCAGGCTGTTGATGCCATGGAAAAGATTTTTGAATGATAGATGGCTGGTCTCATATGCGAGGCCAGCCACCTTCTTTTTTTTAGACAACGAATTATTCTATTCGACCTGCGTAGATGTATGTTGACGAAGCCACGTCAAAAAGTTTTGCTCGTCACAGGTTCCATCAGCAATGGATAGAATGGTATTTATCAGATCTTCATCCTCATACTCCACGGATATCCCATTGATGGATAGGAATACGAGCATGACATGAGTCCTGATCCGTTTGTTCCCATCAATAAAGGGATGATTTTGTATCAGCCCATATCCGAGACGAGAAGCCTTGCTCAACAGATCGGGGTAGAGGTCAATCCCCCCAAAAGTCTGAAAAGGAGCATGGAGAGCAGAGTCTAGCAAGCCATCGTCCCGTACCCCTGTACGTCCTCCGGAGGTATGAAGCATCTGTTTGTGTAGTAGCAGAATTTGCTGTTTGCTGAGGCGCTTCATTTGGCAAGCTCCTCATAGACTGCTCGATTTCGCTCCATCAGTTTTCGGGAGGCTTCCAGAACTTCCACATCCGAGGCTTGGGATGTAGACGGTCTGCGGTCAGCATCTTCGAATGTCATGATGACGTACTTGGGCATGTTGTTCTTGAGTATCACGGCAGAGCCATACTGGTCAACCAAACGAGCCACCTTGGAAAAATTTTGGTTTGCCTCGGAGATCGAAACCATTGTATTGCTGTCGATATTCATAGAGATCACCTCCTGAAAATAGGATATACGAATTCTAGGACAAAATCAAGCTAACATTCATGGATCGAGTAAACACCACGACGATATCGAAGGCCTTTCCTCGTGGAGAATCCGTTCCATATCTTCCGGAAATTCCGCAAAAAATTTTCCTTGTGGACCCCCAATTGCCCCCCCTGACGCAAAAAGGGCCTTGGCGAAAAGCCAAGACCCTTGATTTTACTGGTGCGCCCGGAGGGATTCGAACCCCCGACCCACGGCTTAGAAGGCTTAATCCACTATTTTTCTGTTTCTGCCGATTTCAGGAATCCAGTAAAATCAAGTGCTGCTTTTGGATTACCGAGGGTATGGGCAATATACTCTGTTGCTTGGTCAAGGTCTTGATGAAATAACGGCAAATAGCGCAGTTGGCGAGTGGCATCATCCATGGAGTTTCCTCCGTAAAGAAGAAAAAACTTCGCGATGCGTCAACCTTTTGGCGGTGGTGCGGGCAGCTTCATCCGCTTCATCCAGTTTCGCTTCCACACCGGATGTTAGTTCTTCAAACATTGCAGCACTGATGATTACTATGGAATGATTGCCTTGATGGCTCAGATAGACAGGCCGCCCTGTTTGCACAGTTTTCTCAATCTCTGCATATCTATCATTCAGTTCCGAAATGGTGCAAGTTTGCATCATGCAACACGTCCTTTCATGGTCCTATCCGTTTCAATAATTGTTATTTACTCAAAATAACCCATTTCTCGTGAAGCAGAACCTCGTCTTTAACCACTATCCTATAATCCTGTCGCGGTAGGAGGTTTCGTCGTAGCTGATAACGCGCAGTACTTCTTATTTCCGGTATTCCTCTATCACGCATTCATGCTGGCGTGTCTCTTTGTCGTAGCTGATCCCTACGGCAAGGATCCTGCCGGCATAGTCCTCCAATGCCTTCCCGTAGCGGCGATCCCGGATTTGCTGGATCGCCGCTTTCGCATTTTTGTTCCATTTGAGTTCCGCTACAAGGGCAGGAAGATCCGTATGGAGAGGACGGGGCAGGAACACCAGATCCGCATAGCCCTTGCCTGTGGGAAGCTCGCGGAAGATCTTGTACTTCTGCCTTGCGCTGTAGAATGCGAGGGAGAGGGTATAGGAAAGGGCGTTCTCGTCATTGTACTGGATATGGCTGCTTTCCATGTGGGCTTCTTCGATGCCCTTTGCCACAGCTTCTGTATCCTTGTCCAACACAGCTTGGAGCAATTGCTCCGATTGCTTGAGGGCACGAACCACGACATCCCAATCTGTCGTGGTAATGGCATTATAGTATTCCCTGGCGATTTCCTGATTGGGGATGAAAACCTCCTCCGTGGAGCTGTCATAGCCTAGGTAGCCTAAATGGACGAGCAATGTCAGCACATCATCCGCAGACTGGAAACTGGTCATATCGTTGCCGAAGGTCTTTGTGTTGATGGACTGCCGTTCTCCCGACAGGAGCTTTATAATCGAGTCCCGCAGCCCATCGAAGTTCATAGTGATGTAGATTTTGAGGGCTTCGTAGGTTTCCGTCTGGTTCCAGTAGGTATCGAATCTGCCGGAGGAGATGGCCTCCACCACAGAATGCGGGTTGTAGACCTCGCTCACCTCATGGAAAGAATAGCCGTCATACCAACGCTGGCATTCCTCGAAGCTGCGCTCATATCTTCGACAGAGTGCCTGAACCTCTTCGCTTGTAAAACCTACATAGGGAGCAAGTTCCAACGGATCCTCCATGGAAAACTCCCGGAACATATTGAGCGCCGAATGCGTCCCATATTTTTTTATAGGGAGGATTCCCGTCATATAGACAAGGGCGATGCTGGAATTGTCCTTGAGCCAATCCCTCAGAAAGTCCAGATAGAGTTTCTGCCATTCATTGTTGTCGCGGTACTCACGAAAAACACAGTCCCACTCGTCAATGATGATGACAAAAGGGCGTTCTGTCTGGCGATGGACATCGGACAGGGTGCGGATGAGGTCTTCGGAATCGAAATAGCGATAGTCGGGATATTCTTCCAACACATCCCATAGGATGGATTTTTTCAGTCGTTGCAGAAAAGCCTGCATGTCATGGGTACGGCTGAGGAAGTTCTGCATGTTGAGCTGGATGACATCGTACTTGTTTCGGTATGTCTCGAAATCGTCAGATTGCCTGATGGCTAATCCTGCGAAGGTACTGCTTGCATCCACGGTGCGGTCGTAGTAGGCAGCAACCATGTTGGCCGCCATGGATTTGCCGAAGCGCCGGGGGCGGCTCACGCAGAGGTATTTCTGGCTCGTCCGAAGCACCTTGTTGGTATAGTTCAGGAGCCCGGTCTTGTCCACGTAGATTTCGGAATGGGCGGCCTGCCAGAAAAGCTCGTCCCCTGGATTCAGATAGATCCCCATCGTATTGCCCCCTCTGCCTTTGGTATGCAAAAATTCCGTGAAGCCTTGCGGAAAGAGATTTTTATCGGAATACTCTCTACTGCTTTGATTATACCACATACAATGAATTCTTACCATGATACGAATGCAATAGGGGCTTGGCCATTACGCCAAGCCCCTTCCTTATGTCATCCCACACTGCTCTTGAATGTACCGGTTCAGGCTTATGCGTGGTATCTTCCAGATGCGTCCCACGCGGAAACCTTTTATCTTTCCCTCCGCCAGCAAGCGGTAGGCGGCGTTCTTCCCGATCATCAGAGCCTCGCATACTTCTTCTACCGTTATGAGAGCTGTCGCATCGTTATCCATGAATATCTATCCTTTCTTGTTCCACGGTGCTTGTCGTTGATAATCCACATAGGAAAATAACGGAATAGCGGGCCGTAAAGCTCCTTCATTCAATATCATCCAACTGTGCCATGCGAGTGTTCAGGTAAGCGACAATGGATCTTTCCGGGATTCTCCAAGTTTTCCGTCCTTTATCCCGGAATGCCTGAAGCTGGCCTGTGTGGATCAGATGGTATATCGTGTGCGTACTGTAGCCCAGCATAGCGGCGGCCTCCGATGCGTAAAACACCACCTTGTTGATTATCATGGCAAATCATCTCCTTTCGCCTTTGATTTACCATGATGTTGCATGTTTCAAACGTCAACTTGCTTTTTTGAGTCCCAAAAGGCTCAGGATTCCTCGGTTGCTTCCTTTTCGAGCTGTCTCTTCTTCAGATTCCCCAGCATTACCGTTTCTCCGAGATAGTCCAAGAGGTTATCCGTCTCCCAAACAGAGAGTCCCCGATGGATGGCGGATATGACGACGGCATCCCATGGATTCCGTGGATAGAGGGGGCTGAATCCGGCATAGCGCAGGAGGTACTGGATTTCGTCGAAGTCCATGCGCAGGGCAATGGCCAGAGCGAGCAGCTTCGGGCGGGAGGGATTCGTGCTTTCTCCCGACAGGATATGGTAGGCATAGTTCGGATTCAGGCAGGAATCCCGTATGACATCCGTCCGGCAAAGCTGCTTCTCTGTCATGATCTGATTCAAATACTCGCTGAGAGGCTGGCGGAACTCCTTGCGGTTTTCGGACAGAAACCGCTTCATATCCTCATCTTCCCGTATCTCCGCGAAAAGTTCTTCCGTGTCTTTTTTGTGCATGTATCCTTCCCCCTTAGCGCCGTTTCTGATAGAATGGTAATACATCCCACAGAGAAAGGCAAGAGGAAGATGGACGCATGGAAGAAATGTCTGGGAGACCTCTATGAATGCATGGACCTACTGAAGCAGGACGACGAGAAACGGGTCTCCCTGCTCTATGACAGGCAGGGGAGGCAGCTCTGCGTCATGAAGCAGCAGCCCTTGGAGACGATGGATGTCTACCGGGCTTTGAAAGTGCTGGGGAACCGCCATGTTCCCCGTATTGAGCGTGTATTTCAGGAGGCGGGGCAGTGCGTCGTGGTGGAGGAGCACATCGCAGGAAGAACATTCTCGCATCTTTTGGACAGCGGAGAACCACTAGAGGATGCAGAAATCGAGGACTTCTTGCGGCAATTGTGCGAATGTCTGTGTCCTCTTCACGAAAAGGGCATCATCCATCGGGACATCAAGCCGTCCAATCTGCTGCTGACGAATGACGGCATCCTGAAGCTCATCGACTTCGGCATTGCAAGGACGGTGAAAGCGGAGGCCGGGGCGGATACTGTGTGCTTCGGCACGCGTGGCTTTTCCCCTCCGGAGCAGTATGGCTTCGGACAGACCGATGCGCGGAGCGACATCTACAGCATGGGCATGACGTTCCGGATGTTCCGACCGCAGTCTGAAAAACTGCGGCGCATCATAGGGAAGGCAACGCAGTTCGCGCCAAAGGACAGATATTCCTCCGTGGTCGAGATACTGAACGAGCTGAGCGGCGAAGACAACGCTCAAGAGGGGCTGGCAGACAGGACACGGCGGCTGTTGGGGCAGCTCCGCTGGCCCGTTCCCCGTCGGGAGCGGGTGGATGCCAAGTCGGTTGAGGAAATCCTTGCGGAAAAACTGCTCTCTTTTCGTCCTGCCATGCCTGCTGCAAGGGAGGACTATGCTTTTGATCCGAAGTGCTGCGCGTTGGAACCGTTCCCGCGCTGCCCAAAGGATGACCAGTATATCTTTCCGTCCAAGGAGGCTGCGCGGCAGAATGGACTGCAAGCGTTCGAGCAGTCCGCCTACAGTCAAAGGAAAGAATGCATCCGGCAGGTTCTTGTCATTTTTCGGGAGACACAGCTCAGAAATTATTGCGTGTACGAAATCACAAAGGAAAACTACTACCACAGGATGAATCGCAGGGTGGAAGGCCGCATCCGGGAGATACTGGCGTGGGCAGGGGAGAAAGGGCTTTCTGTGGAAACCCTTCCCGAAGGTCTGGAATCCTTCTCCTGTGAACCGTCCTTCCACGGAAAGGATGAGGAAGGCTCCTCCCTGTGGAATCTGGAGCATTTTGAAGATACGGAATATATCGAGCCTGTCTATGCCCTGCTTGACAAGTGGAGCGGCGCCATTCCTCCCATTGTGGGCTATGAGCAGTACATCGAGACCCGCTCCCAACTTGTCAGTGTCGCGGAAAATAAGGAGGGGGAAATCGCGGAACATGGCGAGGACTACGAACTCTGTCTGGTTGATCTCTATGCTTTCCGCACGGACAAGGCGGCCAAAGAGCTGCAGGAGAATATCCTCTATGCCGTTTCGGATCTGGTGATGCAGAGCGATGCGCTGCGCAGGGACATCCACGGAGCCATTCGCGACGCATACGAAGACCAGCTGGAAAAAGCGCTGGAAGCGAAGGCGGATGAAATGCGGCGCTATTTCAGGATAGTCTTGGGAAAAGTAGGAATCGGTAGTACGCTCCTATAAAATCAGTCACCATAATGATTACGGCAAGCGATAATGACAACTTTTTCATCTTCAACGGCATATACGACTCTATGCGTATCATCGATTCTGCGGCTCCAAAAGCCTTGTAAATTACGCTTCAACGGCTCCGGCTTGCCGATTCCCTCAAAAGGATGGCGCAAGATATCCTTTATGAGGCCATTGATACGTTTCAACGTTTTCTTATCCTGCGTGTGCCAGTACATATAGTCTTCCCACGCATCGACATCCCACTCTATCCGTGTTACCTGCATAGTCAATCCTCAATCAGTTCATGCTCCGCTGTCTGTAGACGGCCGGCCTTGTAATCTTCCATCTTTTTCTCTAAGTAGTGAATATTGGCCGCAGAGTAAAATGGGTCAGCGGATACTTCAAAAGGTATTCTCCGTTCCCGACCTACCGTTTTGGCAAAAATAGTAAAAGCCGCACTCATGGAAAGTCCCATATCGGCGCAAGCCTGTTCCATGTTTTTCTTGACATCATAATCCAGCTTGAAATTTACACTTACTGACTGTGCCATACAAAACACTCCTTCCTGATGGCTATATTCTATCATATATAAAGAAAAATACAATATGTTTTCTTTATATATGCCTTTTTACAATGCATTCCGTCTGACACATATTCTGTCATAATATTTCCATCAAAAAAGAGTCGGTGAAATAACGTTCATATTTCACCGGCTCTTTTCCATTGCAACTTTGTGCAGAGCGATGTCCTGTACCGCGCTTTTGCCGAAAATCCAAATTCTCACGGGTCTTCGGCGTGCACTCACTAAGATTTCATAAAAAATCTCAAAATTGTTCTGGCAGAACACCACAAGCAGATGGGGACTCGATATACTAAGACTGTGAGTTTTGCTCAATGCGGTGTTCTCTCTCATGGACAGCGTTCAGCATGATGTCCACCATAAGCTTCCCCTCGTCACTCAGACTGAGATATTTGCGTATTTGGTTGTGGTCGTGAGGCGCGATATCATGCAGCTCGCTTTCAAACGGGGTCGCATCCTGTCCGAGAATGTAGTCGGCCGTGACATCGAACAGAGCGGAAAGCTCTTCGAGTTTTCGGACGGGGCGGCTTGCTCCGCTCTCATATTTGTTATAGGCAGCGCGTGTGACGCCGATTCTCTGCGCCACATCCTTCTGGGAAAGTCCCTTTTTCTCACGCAGGGAACGTAGGCGAAAAGCGGTGATGTTCATAGGGTATCCACTCCTCGCCCTCTATTATATGTGACGGAGAATCATAAGAAAATGAGTGAAGTAAAATCATTGCATATTGACTGTATACTTAAATTCACCTATAATTAAGAAACAACAGAAAAGACAGAAAATGACAAAGGAGGGCGGCCACGGTGAAGAACAAGATTCGTGAATTTCGGGAACGGCGGGATCTCAGTCAGGATGAGGTCTCGAAAATCCTGGGCGTGAACCGCACCGCCGTAGCGAAATGGGAGACGGGCGCCAACAAGCCGCGGCTGGACAAGATCGTGGAGCTGGCAAAGCTGTTCCGATGCTCGGTGGACGATCTGCTGGGCTTGAAATCGAAATAAACCTCACGGGAGGCGGGAAGCATGAGGACACTGCGGAAATTTTTGTCTGTCGCAGCCCTTGCGGTCGGATGCGCTGCGATGCTCACAGGCCGGGATCTGATGGCATCCGGCGCGATTGCGGCCATGTCCCTTCTGCTGTGGCCATGGGGGTTGTCACAGGAGGCATGGACGGAAAATATCCAGAATCTTGAAAACATGCCGCATCATGAGCCGTTGGAGAAGGCAAGAGCGGACTACGCGATGATCCAAGGGAACATCGGGCTGCTTCGGGACAAGACAATGGCGGCGCAGGTAGGGCGGATGCAAGCCATAGCGGGAAGCATGCTGGACTATCTGGGCAGCCACCCGGAAAGAATCCCCACAGCCATACAGTTCATCGACTACTATCAGGACAGGACAGCGGCATTGATGCGGCAGTATGTCTCCCTGCAGAAGACAGGCTTGCAGACACAGGAAATGGAGAACCTGCAGCGCAATATGCGAACGACATTTCAGGGATTCACAGCCGCTTATGAAAAACAGTTCGCAAAAGTCATCGACCATGAGGTCCTTAATATGGACGCAGAAATGAAGGTTGCAAGGCAGGTCATGCAGGATGACGGCATCGACTGCAATGGACTGGAAGCGCCGGCCATGCCTCCGGAGGATGATGCTGCCAATCAGGCAAGTGAAAAGGAAACCGGCTGGACGCTCAAACACACAGGCATTGCCATCGGGGCGGTTGCCCTTGGGGCTGTCGGGCTGTGGAAGATTTTTGGCGGGGACAACAAAAAATCCGATTAGAAATGCTATCCCGGTTGGACTCTTATCCGGTAGATGCTCTGATCCATCTTACCAAGGTATATCCATGAGAAACGAGGAACCAGCATGGGGCAGTTTATTGCTTTTATATTGTTTATGCCGATATTTTATTTGTTAGTTACGGGTTTGTTTAATGCAGCACCTGCGCTGACTGTGCTTTTATTTGCGTTTCTATTGACTAGCCACAATCATTCATGTTTTTACCGATATGTGCCTGCAAAACGTGCCGCATCTTGCA
>CALGGN010000248.1 GCA_937915915.1 uncultured Selenomonas sp.
TTCTCAGCAGTATAAACTTCAGCCATAAAGAATCTCCTCTCCAGTATTTATTTTCCGTAACTCCATTATAATGCCTGCCCATCAGGAATACAACATAAGCATATGCTTATTATATCATAATTTTATATATGCCGTTAGCATATATTATGCGCAAAATTATGCACATCCCCTTTTGACACCCTAATTTCTTCACACAAAAAAGCATCGGATATTTTACTACCCGATGCTATGTGACCTATTTGCTGACCTGGGTCTCAATATAGCGTGTTACAGTGGTGACCTTACCTGAAAAACTGCGGTCTAAATTGTATTGGGCTTATTCTCCTGCTTCTTTTCCTTTTTCTCGGCGCCGTCAAGCGCAACCGTCAGTACCGCAAAGAAAACGCCTGCTGAAGCCCAGTCCATGGGGATGTTCTTCGTAAAGCTTTGCACGATGGAAACTGCCTCAAAAATCAGTCCAATTACCAGTAACGCATAAAGAAAAACTTTCGTCTTATTCATGATCAATGCCCGCCTTTCGTCATTTGGTTTTGGGACACCGTCCCTTGCTTTGTTGTATTCATCATATCAACCCAAATGCTGGCGTGCCATGGAACAAGCTTACGGTTTGCTTACGGTTTTGTAAGCTTACCCGTTCTTTAATCTCGTCAGCACCGATGCCGCCATGTTCTTTATAGCCATACTCCCAGCACCTCCCTTACCTTTTTTTCCACGTGAAGCAGTTTTGCGTACTTCATAAGTCGCGCCTCCACCTTCTTAGGATCTTGAACATATCGCTGGATAGCCACATTGAAAACCTCTCCATCCACTTTGTTTCTATGAAGAAGAAGATCACAAATAGTTCTTTCCCTGTCATATATCTTTACAGGCTTCCCATCGATTTCCGCTTCTTCTATTCCTGCCTTATAACGATCACTACGAATAAAATGTGGTTTTACAATAGGATAATCAATATAGAATCTTGTTCTTGTGCTCTTATTATCCACTGCCAAATGCCACGCCGACGGGGTCCTGTCCGTATAGCCATAGTAATCCAGTGCACTTTCCATGCAAATTACCCCATCCGGAAAGAGTGTCGTAATAGTTGGAATATCCGAAAAGGACTCTTCCCCTAAATACTGATAGTAGCCGCGTCTAACCTGCTCTATCTCGCCCTCTTCCAGAAGACGCTGGATTTTCTTATAATAAAAGCCTTCTTTTTTTAGCTCCGCGGTTCTCATTAGACCACCATGCCTGTCAAAAACCATTTTAAGACTTTCGCTCATGTTATCACCCTCATTTTATTATAATATACAACTTTTTAACAGTTATTGTATAGTTTGATAAATTGAGTGTATCTCCCGTCGAGAAAAATGTCAAGAAAAAACGGCTCGCAGGGAAAGAATCTCCTGCTGACCGTCATTCCTATAAACTTCCAATATCTATTTTGTAATCACACCTTCACATCCACATTCTTCCCTTCCTGACTTAACGGTGACAGGCACCAATGTGAGGTCTTCCTATCCGCCGGTTTTCATTACACATATTATCAAGACAATTTGATTCGCGTAATTACGCAGTTTTTGGTTTCGCAAGCTCCGCCACCTTGAGATTGATGTTGATGAGATCCTCATCCGTCTGCACATCGGGGAATTCTTCGCTGCGCTTCAGAAAATCATTGTTGTGGATGGGCTGTATCTCAAGATAATCGTAGAATTTCGCGATTTCCAAGAGTTCCTCTTCACTCTGCCTGCCTACGATCGCACGGATCAGCTCCCCCGCCTCGCAGGCAGAGCCAATGATCAGCCCCTCGCGGTATTCCGAAAGTATCTTTTTCGGAATGCGTGGCTGGCGATGCAGGTACTTTAGGTGAGAAAGCGAAACGAGACGATAGAGATTCCTGAGCCCGATGGGGTTCTTGGCCAGCAGGATGATATGGTTCGCCCGCTTCTGCTCAAAGTCATCCCCGGTAAGATAGCCCTCCATGCCATAGATGACCTTGATGTCGAGCTTGTCCTTCTCCAGCTCTTTTTCCGCATCGGGGAATGCCTGCACGACGCCATGATCCGTGATTGCGATCGCGGGCCAGCCCCATTTCGCCGCTGTCTTGATGAGATCCTTGACCGCCACGACTGCGTCCATGCTGCTCATCGTCGTATGAGCGTGCAGCTCCACGCGCTTCTCCGTCGCCGTATCCATGCGCTTCATGGCTTCGCGCTTCACGAGGCTGTCCATGAAGAGCACGTACTCGTTCATGTAGGTATCGAAGCGCACCGCGCCATGTACTCGGACCTCCATGCCCTCCTTCAGATGCTCCAGCACCTTATCAAGCTCGTCATTCTCTTTTCCCTTGAAGAATTTCTTGCAGCAGATGCCGTCCGTATGGTCCGCAATGCAGAAGGACAGAAGCTGGTTCCCCGTCTTGAAGGTATTGGTCTTGATGCCGAACTGCGCTCCTTCGCCAATGGTTCCCTCCAAGATCACATTTTTCTGCTCGCCTTCCAGATCTGCGATGGGAATCCCCTCGCCCATGATATTGCGCCCAAACAGCACATTTCCCGGTGCAGGCAGCACAACGGGCGCAGAAAGATCCTCCGGGACAGTCTTTGCTTTTTCCTTTATGACGCTTGCCTTTGTGCCCTTTTCCTCCAACGCCTTTGGCACAGGCATTTTTGCCGTCTGCATGTGCTTCTCCGGCCGGACTGCCTTTCTGTCCACCGCCTGCAGATGTGCCGGCATCTCAAAAGCTCCGATGGATTCATCCGCAGGAATCTCCTCATCCACCGCAACGCACTCGATATCACAGTGGAATCCCAAAAGCGAACGCACCGCTTTCTGCATCATCAAAGGCACACGGTGCGCACAAAGCACCTCGCTGCTGAACTCTCCCTCCACCTCGAGCAGAATGCGGCTGCCGTCCACGGTATGGCGCGCGTGCCGCAGCAATGCAAAAACGGTCGGCACGCCGTCCGCCGTCATGTGGACAAGCTCTTTCCACGCACTGTCCACAGCCGTTTCAATATCGATGATATCCTGATAAAAGAGCACTTCACTGAGCCGGTGATGCTCTGCAATATGCTCCGCCGCACGGGAAAGCAAGTCTCCGGCCACAAGCTGCTGCGTCTGCAGCAGGATCTCCCACCGATTGACTTTCGGAGAGACCTCCACATGCTTGATCTGACAGGACTTCAAAAGCTTGCGCTCCGCATCGGAAAGCTGCATGCCCTGCACCAACTGCCAAAACATATTCTCCTTTTGTGGTACGATGCAGAACTTCTTCACGCTATAGCATCCTTTCCATTAATTAATGCGAACCATCCGCATTCCCGTAGAGCTCCCGATACTTCTTTTCATATCGCAAGACCCTTTCCACATAGAGCCTCGTTTCTTCATAGGGAATTTCATCGATGCGGTTAAAATCCATACCCCAGCGGTACTCCTTGATCCAGTCCTCTACATTCCCTCGTCCGGCGTTATAAGCGGCCAGCGTAAGCACCTTATTGCCATCGAAGTCCTGCTCCAAATGCGCCAGATACCAGATGCCGTACTGGATATTGCAGTCCGGCTCATGGAGCCGCGTTTCGCTGTATGCGTCGTCTTCCAGCCGGGACGCGATCCACTCTGCGGTATCCGGCATGAGCTGCATCAACCCGATTGCTCCGCGATGGGAATGCACATCCTGCCGGAAGCTGCTTTCGCTCTTGATGACCGCCGCCGCCAGATAGGGATCGATCTCATACCGCTCCGCATATCGGTCCACGATTTCCTTGTACGGGTACGGATAAAGATAATTCTTTTGCACCGGCGCCGTCTGGAGCGCAAAATAAATGCCCCCGCAGCAAGCCACGAGAAACAGGACCGCCAGCAGGACATAGTCCGTCCTGCGGTTTCCGGAACGCCTTTTCGCATCACGTTCCTGCATCTTTGCGCTCATAATGCCTTTCCCGACCTCCATCTGCCCGTGAATAACTTCTCGACGTTCCGCACGGTCTCATCCATTGTCCCGGAGTTGTCGATCACAACATCCGCACGCCTGCACTTTTCCTCCATGCTCATCTGAGCATTGATGCGCGCCCTCGCCTGCTCCGGGGTCAGCCGATCCCTCTGCATGAGCCGCCGCTCCTGCGTTTCCTGCGGCACAAAAACCACCCATACTTCATCGCAGAAACTGTCCCATCCCGCCTCGAAAAGCAGCGGCACATCCAGAACCATAATTTCCTTGCCGCTTGCCCGGCATCGCTCCATGCGTTTTTTCAGTCCATCCAGCAGGATGGGATGGGCGGTGTCGTCCATCCATTTCCGCTCCTCCGGATGATGGAAGACAATCTCTCCCACCGCTTTCCGATTAAGGGTTCCATCCTCCATCAGCACCGCTGTCCCAAAATGTCGTTCATACGCCCGAAAGAGCGCCTGTCCCGGCTCCGCAAGCTCATGCGCCATTTCATCCGCGTCCAGAATGCATGCGCCAAGGGCGCGAAGCCGGTTCGACACCGTGCTCTTCCCGCAGGCAATGCCGCCTGTGAGTCCTATCACATGCATTCTCTCACCTCATTTTGCCTCTGCCCAGTTCTTCCCGCTATGGATGTCGACCACCAGCGGAACGGAAAGCTCTGCCACATGCTCCATCGCATCTTTCAGCAAGGCTGAGACCTTTGGTATTTCCTCCCGCACGACCTCCAGCGCCGCGCTCACATTCGCCCCGGAACTGATTCCCGCCAAAATGCCTTCTGTCCGGGCAAGTTCATGCACGGTTTTGTATGCCGTTTCCGTTGCGACCGGCACAATTTTTTCCACCAGACTTTCGTCAAAAATGCCGGGACGTTCCGTTGTTTCCAGATGCTTGTTTCCTTCAATGCCGTGGAACGGACCGTCGGGCTGCATAAGCAATGTATGGACAGCAGGGTTCAGCTCATGCAGGCGTTTGCTTGTGCCGGTGAATGTGCCTGTCGTTCCGCCGCCTGTTACAAAATGCGTGATTTTTCCTTCCGTCTGCTTCCAAATTTCTTCGGCAGTCGTTTCGTAATGCGCCTTCCAGTTGGCAGGATTGTTGTACTGGTCTGGGTAAAAATAGCGGTCGGGCTCTTTAGAAACAATGTCGCGCACTTTAAAATATGCGCCGTCGCTTCCTTCCAGCGGGTCAGATTCAATAATTTCCGCACCGTAGGCTTTCATCAGCCCCTTGCGGGCAAAATTGACGTTTGCCGGAATAACCAGCTGCACCTTAAAGCCGTACAGCGCGCCCAGCATCGCATAGGCAATTCCCGTGTTGCCGCTTGTTGCATCAATCAGAATTTTTTTGTTGCTTAACTTTCCTGTTTTAAGCCCGTCCAGCACCATGGCTTTTGCCGCGCGGTCTTTTACTGAACCGCTCGGATTGAACAGTTCCGCTTTTGCATACACTTTTACGCGCTCGCGCTCCGGATTGATGTGGTCAAGCAACACGAGCGGCGTGTTTCCTACTGAATCAATAAATTGCATACCTTTTCCCCTTTCTTAGATATGATAAATCCATGAATCATCCAGCACGATATCTTCTGTTTTAACCAGTCGCTTTCGTGCGTCAAAATGCAGTTCCTGATTTTTTACGCTTACGCGCGTATTTGGGGGAACTGATTTTGTGATGAATACATTGCCTCCAATGACAGACCGCTCTCCGATGACCGTATCTCCGCCTAAGATTGACGCGCCCGAATAAATCGTCACGTTGTCTTCAATCGTCGGATGCCTT
>CALGGN010000249.1 GCA_937915915.1 uncultured Selenomonas sp.
GCCAGGAAAGAATATACGAGGCTGAGTGCCGTCTATGAGCTTCGGCAGATGCTGTTCGCCGTTCTGGAGCAGGATGGACCGGCGGCGATCCGCTATCCGCGCGGCGCAGGTATCGGGGTTCCCGTTGAGGAGGAACAGCAGCGGATTCCATGGGGAAAAGCGGAGCTGCTGCGTGAGGGGAAAGAGGTTGTTCTCCTTGCCATAGGCAGCATGGTGCAGCCTTCGATGGAAAGCGCTGCGCTTTTGGAGCAGGCGGGGATCTCGGCGGGAGTCGTGAACATGCGCTTTGTGAAACCTCTGGATGAGGAAATGCTCCTGCAGGCATCGCGCGCGAAGCTCGTGGTAACCTGCGAGGAAAATGCGCTGGCGGGAGGTTTCGGCGCGGCGGTTGCAGAGTTTTATGCGGATCAGGGGGTATTGGTTCCGATGCTCCGCTTCGGGATTCCGGATGTCTTTATCGAGCAGGGGACACGAAAGGAACTCTTGGAGTCTTGCGGTCTTCTGCCCGAGCAGATCGCGCGGCGCATCGGGAAGGCTTGGGGGAATCTTTGATGGCAAAGGAACGGCTGGATGTACTGCTGGTAGAACGAGGGCTTGCCGGAAGCCGCGAGCGCGCGAAACGGATCATCATGGCCGGACAGGTGCTGGTGGACGGACAGAAGGTGGACAAGGCAGGAACCCTGGTCAAAGCAGAGGCGGAAATCCGGCTGCTTGGCGGGGATCTTCCCTATGTCAGCCGCGGCGGGCTGAAACTTGCGAAGGCCGTGCAGGTCTTTGGATTGGCGCTTTCCGGAAAAATCGCGGCGGATATCGGAGCCTCGACAGGAGGCTTCACGGACTGCATGCTGCAGAACGGAGCGCAAAAGGTCTACGCTATTGATGTGGGCTATGGACAGCTTGCATGGAAGCTGCGCACGGATGAGCGTGTTGTCAACATGGAGCGCACGAATATCCGCAGCGTGACACCGGAGATGATTTCTGATATACTGGATTTTGCATCCATCGATGTGGCATTCATTTCCTTGGAAAAGGTACTCCCCGCGGTGCGGGAGCTTTTGAAGCCGGAGGGGGAAATCGCGGCTCTCATCAAACCGCAATTCGAGGCGGGCCGCGAACATGTGGGCAAAAAAGGAGTCGTGCGGGATCCCGCGATTCATCTGGCGGTCATCCGACGGGTGCTTTCCTTCAGCAGGGAGCATGGTTTCTCGGTGCGGGGACTGACTTTTTCCCCGGTCAAAGGACCGGAGGGCAATATCGAATATTTGGCATGGCTTTCGATGGATGGCAGCAGGGACGATGCCATCACGGATGATGATATGCAGCGTGTTGTGGGGGAAGCGCATGCCGCTCTGGATGTTTGATGGAGGGATTTCATGCGAAAGCCTTTTGGGCGGGAGGCCGGTATGCTGCAGATGGCGGTTTTTCCGAATATGAGCAAGCGAAGGGCCGGCGAGATCGTGGATCGTATTTTCCGGTTCTACGACAGCAAGGATGTTCGTCTTATCATGCCCGCGCAGGAAGCGCGGCAGTACCATAAGGAAAAGTATGGGCTTCCCTGTGTTGAGCGTGTGCATGTGGATATGGCGCTCAGCATCGGCGGCGACGGAACCTTGCTCGGAGTTTGCCGACGCTTCGGGGAGCAGCCGGTTCCCGTCTGCGGCATCAATATCGGGACACTGGGTTTTTTGGCCGATATCGAAACCGAGGAACTGGAGGGACGGCTGGGAAAGCTCCTGCAGGGGGATTACCGTGTGGAGAGCCGCATGCGCCTATCCTGTTATGTGCGCAACGAGCAGGGCATGAAGTTCCTGAGCAGCGCCATCAACGATGTCGTGATTACGAAGAACGGTGTGGCGCGCATGCTTCGGCTGGGGCTTTCCATCAATACGACGCATCTGATGGACTGCCAGGCGGATGGTATTATCGTATCCACGCCTGCCGGCTCGACGGCATATTCGCTGTCGGCGGGAGGGCCGATCTTGAATCCGAACATCCAGGCGCTCCTCGTGACGCCCATCTGTGCGCACACCTTTCAGATGCGCCCGATTGCCGTGGCGGATACGGACGTGATCCGCATCCAGATTGCCAGGGGCAGACAGGACAATATCGTGACATTCGATGGGCAGGAAAGCGTGCGCCTCATGCCGGGGGATGAGGTCATCGTGAAGAAATCCGAGTCAGCTGCGAAAATCGTGAAATTCGAGGATAAGGATTATTACCAGATACTCAGGAGAAAACTCTGGAAAAATCTGGACTGACGGAGGCAAGAGATGAAAAAGGCAGCACGGCATGCGAGGATCCGGGATATCATCGGGCGACAGGCGATCGAGACGCAGGACGAACTGGCGGAGGCGCTTCGGCAGATGCATATCGATGTGACGCAGGCAACTGTCTCGCGCGATATCAAGGAACTCATGCTCATCAAGGTGCCCATTGGCGATGGACGCTATCGGTATGCCTATCCGGCATCAAAGGATGCTCTTTTTTCCAATAAGCGCATGGAAAGGCTGTTTCAGGACTCCGTGACGGGCATGGACTTCAGCGAGAATATCATCGTCGTGAAAACCCTGCCGGGGACGGCAAACGCGGTGGCATCCGCGCTGGATCATGCCGGATGGCCGGACATCCTGG
>CALGGN010000250.1 GCA_937915915.1 uncultured Selenomonas sp.
TTGGCGATCGCCGCAAGGCAATGCTGGAGGATATCGCAATCCTCACGGGCGGTTCTGTGATCACAGAAGAGCTCGGCCGTAAGTTGGACAGCGTGACGCTTGAGGATCTCGGACGTGCGCGTCAGGTTCGTGCTTCCAAGGAAGAGACGACGATCGTGGACGGCGCCGGTGACAAGAGCAAGATCGATGCGCGTGTTGCGCAGATCAAGAAGCAGATCGAGGAGACGACTTCCGATTTCGATAAGGAGAAGCTGCAGGAGCGCCTTGCGAAGCTGGCTGGCGGTGTTGCGGTCATCGAGATCGGCGCTGCTACCGAGGTTGAGATGAAGGAGAAGAAGCTCCGCATTGAAGATGCTTTGAATGCTACTCGCGCTGCTGTGGAGGAAGGTATCGTTGCAGGCGGCGGCACGACCTTTATCGATATCCTGCCCGCACTGGACAAGGTTCAGGCAGAGGGAGATGTGAAGGTTGGCGTGAACATCGTGAAGCGCGCCATCGAGGAGCCGGTTCGCCAGATTGCGAACAATGCAGGTCTTGAGGGCTCCGTGGTCGTGGAAGAGGTCAAGAAGGCCGGCAGCGGCGTTGGCTTCAATGCGCTGACCAATGAGTATGTCGATATGATCGGCGCCGGCATCGTGGATCCTGCAAAGGTCACACGCTCCGCACTCCAGAATGCGGCAAGCATCGCGGCTATGGTTCTCACAACGGAGACCTTGGTTGCCGATAAGCCGGAGGAAAAACCGGCTATGCCGGCTGGCGGTGCCCCGGGTATGGGCATGCCGGGCATGATGTAATAAACGGCGGAACGCCTTGGAATAAAGACTTCTGCGCTTTTCAAAGCATCAGATGGCAAGAATTTGACAAGTATTTTTTAAAAGAGCAATCTCCCTCTTTCCAAGTGGTGAAAGAGGGGGATTTTTAATTGTGGGAGAAAATGGGAGGAATTTCCGGAAAAAAGTAGAATATCGTAGTGTAGGCTTTGTTGCCGCTCATTTATCGGGGGACGATACAAGGAGGAAGGGCATAATGTTCAATTTTTCCAATAAGGATATGGAGTTTTTCGACCTGTTCGTGGACAGCGCGAAATACTTTTATCAGGGGGCGCTCATGCTGGATGAGGTCATGATGGATTACAGCAAGGCCGCAGACAAAATAAAGGAAATCATTGATCTGGAACATGCAGCGGACGAGGTCAATGACAAGATTATTGACAAATTGAATCTCACATTCATCACGCCGATCGATCGAGAGGATATCTATGCGCTGGCAAATGAAATGGATGATGGGGTGGATCTCCTGCATGGGACGCTGCAGCGCATCGTGATGTACCGCACGGGCGAGGCCATGGGCGGCGCGATGAACCTGACCAAGCTGCTCATTGAGAGTACGAATGAGCTTATCACGGCGTTCTCGCTTTTGAAGGATATCCGCAAGAACCAGAAACAGCTTCTGGATGCCACGCATAAGATCGCGGATCTGGAAAGCGAGGGGGATCGCATCTATCGGCATGAGGTCGCGTTCCTGTTTGAGACGGAAAAGGATCCGATTGAACTGATCAAGTGGAAGGATATCTTGGAGAATCTGGAGGACACGCTGGATCATTGCGAGAAGATATCAGATATGATCCGGGGAGTGGTGATGAAATATGCCTGAGCTCCAGTATTTGATCTTCACGGTCATCGTCCTGGCCTTGGTCTTCGACTTCATCAATGGCTTCCATGATACGGCGAATGCCATCGCGACTTCCGTTTCCACACGTGCCATTCGCCCGCAGCACGCAATCATCATGGCGGCGTTCCTGAACTTTGTGGGCGCGATGTACAGCACCGGCGTAGCCAAAACCATCGGCGGCGACATCGTGAGCGCGGCGGAGCTGGTGGACGAGAAAGTCATCATTGCGGCGCTTGTCGGCGCGATCATTTGGAATATCGTCACTTGGTGGCTGGCGGTGCCGTCCAGTTCTTCCCATGCACTGGTCGGTGGATTGATTGGCGCGGTGCTGGTGTCTGTAGGCAGCACGGGGCTGAATTTCTACGGCATCGGAAAGATTATCGTAGCGCTCATTGCATCGCCCATTGTTGCGATCGTCACGGGCTGTATCGTGATGAATGTGCTGTTTGTCGCCTTCGGGAAATCCAATCCCCACATCATCAACAGCAGGTTCAAGCGTATGCAGATCTTGTCGGCTGCGGCTATGGCCTTTTCCCACGGCTCGAATGATGCGCAGAAATCCATGGGTATCATCACGCTGGCACTGGTTTCGGGCGGCTTTCTTGCGGAATTTGAGGTACCGTTCTATGTGAAGCTGCTCTGCGCGACCGCGATGGCATTCGGCACTGCCCTCGGCGGCTGGCGCATCATCAAGACCATCGGAGGAAAGATCTTCAAGCTGGAACCGATCAGCGGCTTTGCGGCAGACCTCAACTCCTCGGTCGTTATTTTTACGGCGACGCTGCTGCATTTGCCGGTTTCCACGACGCATGTGGTCTCAGGCTCCATTATGGGTGTCGGCACGGCAAAGCGTGTCAATGCCGTGCGGTGGGGCGTTGCGCAGCAGATGGTGACGGCATGGGTTCTTACGATTCCATGCACTGCCTTGATGGGGGCAGCGGCCTACCAGCTCGTCCTGATGCTTTTTTGAATTTTTTGGTGTACGAAAAAACATGTTACAATATCTGTGACATGTTTTTTTGAAAGGTGCGGTGCAAGATGCTGCTGAACGGAAAAGAAATCAAGGAATATGCCTCGGAGATGCTTGTCAGGGATGTGCTGGAAGCAGAGGGGATGGATATCGAGAAGGACAGAATCGCGGGAGTCCTTCTGGATCGGGAACTTCGCGATCTGCAGGTACCGATTGGGAACTATCGAACCATGGAGACGGTTTCCATTGATACGAGACTGGGCTGGCGGATATATCGCCGTTCCGTGACGTTTTTGCTGATTGTGGCAGTGCATGAGTGGAGGCCTGACGCAGAGGTGTCCATCTGCTTCAGTGCGAATCGCGGACTTTTTTGCGATGTGCAGCTGCCGGATGGCAAATTTCAGCCCTCCATGGTGCAGGAAATCGAACAGAAGATGCACGACATCGCAGCGGAGCGCCGTTCCATCGAGAAACTTTCCATACAGCGGGAAGATGCGGTGAGACTGTTCAAGGATATGCGGAAGATCGAGAAGGCGAACCTGCTTTCGACCTTGCAGCAGGAGCAGGTGAGTGTTTACCGCTGCGGCGAGTACTATGATTATCTGTATGGTGCGATGCTCGGGAATACGGGGCAGCTTTCGTCCTTCGCGCTGGATGCTTTTGCCTCCGGCCTTTTGCTTCGGACGCCGGATCTGCGTCACGGCGGCAAGGTGCCAGAGCTTCTGCATCAGCCCAAATTCAGCAATGTGCTCGCAGAGTCCCGGCGATGGGCGAAAGCGCTGCGATGCGATTATGTGCCGGATCTGAACCGAGCGAATCGGAACGGCGAGATGGGGGAGCTCATCCGCGTGTCGGAGGCATTGCACGAAAAGCGGATTGCGGAGATCGCGGATCATATCGCAAGGCATGGAAGGGAGCAGCGGCTCATTCTCATTGCGGGGCCGTCCTCGTCGGGCAAGACTTCCTTTGCCCAAAGACTTCGGGTGCAGCTTCGCGTCAACGGGCTGGAGCCTGTATCGATTTCCTTGGATGATTATTACAGGAATCGCAATGAGAATCCCATCAATGAGCGCGGGGAATACGATTATGAGCATCTGGAAGCGCTGGATGTCAAATTGTTCAACGAGCATATGGTGGAGCTTCTGGCAGGCCGCACGATCGAGCCGCCAACGTATAATTTTGTGACAGGGCTGAGGGAGTGGGGCAGGAAGCCCGCTTACTCCGTGCGAGGGGATCAGCCGATCATTGTTGAGGGAATCCATGGGCTGAATGAAAAACTCAGCGCCGCGGTTCCGCGCGAGAACAAGTATAAAATCTATATCAGCGCATTGACACAGCTCAATATCGACAGCCACAACCGCATTCCCACCACAGATGCAAGGCTCCTGCGCCGTCTGGTACGGGACTATCAGTTCCGTGGCTCCAAGGCGTTGAAGACGCTGCGCCAATGGCAGGATGTGCGTGCGGGGGAGGAACGCAATATCTTTCCTTTCCAAGAGGAAGCGGATGTCATGTTCAATTCAGCGCTCATTTACGAGCTTGGCATCTTGAAGCGGTATGCCGTCCCGCTTCTGCGCCAGATATCGCCTGAGACAGAGGAATATACGATGGCTCGCAGGCTGCTCTCCTTCTGTCAGTATTTTGACGATATCACTGCGGAGGATGAGGTGCCGAACAACTCGATTCTGCGGGAGTTCATCGGCAAGTCCTGCTTCTTTGCGTAGGGAGCTGTCCAATGAAGATAGATACAAACGAAAAAAAAGAGCTGCCGAGCCTTCAGTGGTTTCCGGGCCATATGAAGAAGGCGCAGCGTCTGATCGAGGAAAATCTGAAACTGGTAGATGTTGTTGCTGAACTTTTGGATGCAAGGATTCCCGTGAGCAGCGCGAATCCCATGCTGCAGGAGATCCTTGCGGGAAAGCCGCGTGTCATTGTGCTGGGAAAGTCGGACCTGGCGGATCCCGCGACGACACAGGCATGGATTCAGTATTACAGAGAGCGCAGGATTTCTGCCGTGGCTGTCGATGCGGTACAGGGCAAGGGCATGAAGCAGCTGGTGAGACTGATTGAGGAGCTGGCGCGCCCTAAAACGGAAAAACTGGTGTCACAGGGAGCGCGTCCACGGGCGGCACGGGTGATGATTCTGGGCATCCCAAATGTGGGGAAATCCTCGCTGATTAACCGTCTGGCGGGGGCGGCGCGGACGAAAACCGAGGACAGGCCCGGAGTCACAAGAGCCAAGCAGTGGATTCGGATTGGGAAGAATCTGGAGCTTTTGGATACGCCGGGCATTTTGTGGCCGAAATTTGAAGATCCGCTGGTGGGGTTGAAATTGGCGTTCACAGGCGCTATCAAGGATGAGATTTATGATCTGGAGCAGGTATCTTGCCTTTTGCTGGAGGCTCTGACCGTGCAGCATCCGAAGCATTTGCAGGAAAGATTCAAGCTTGGGGAGGAACTGCCACGGAAGGGATATGAGCTGCTGGAGCTGATCGGCAGGAAGCGTGGCTGCCTGATCAAGGGCGGCAATGCGGATCTGGAAAAGGCTGTCCTATTTCCTGATCCTGCCCGGGCAGGATCAGGAAATAGGACAGGCTCAGACCGAGGGAAAATGAAATCAGAGGGAAACTGCTTAATGGAATCGGCAAAAATGACGATAAAAGAATTAGAGTCTCTATTCGCATCCGGCGAAGTAACGGAGGAACTGCTGGCTGCCTGCCGTGCAGATGGGCGGAAAGCTGTCGGAACTTTGTTGCGGCGCTATGAGCGCCAGCTGAGGGAGCGGGAGCGGATTGCGGCGTTGTATCGGTATGAGGAGCAGGCACGTGCCGAGGGCTATGAGATTGTGGCAGGCGTGGATGAGGCAGGCCGCGGGCCGCTGGCCGGTCCGGTTTCCGTGGCTGCCGTGATTTTGCCGCGAGGACTCTATCTGCCCAAGCTGAATGATTCCAAAAAGATTTCGGCAAAGGTAAGGGAGGAACTCTATGAGCTCCTGCAGGAAAAGGCAGTGGCCGTCGGAACGGCGCTGGTGGATGCCAAGACAATCGACAGGGTGAATATTTATCAGGCAACCATCAATGGGATGTACGAGGCGATTTTTTCCCTGCAGCCGGAACCGCAGAAGGTTCTGATCGATGCTGTGCCTTTGGAAGGGCTGCCCATGCCTTCGCTTTCCCTTGTGAAAGGCGATGCAAAATCTGCGTCCATTGCGGCGGCGTCTATCATTGCCAAGGTGACGAGGGATCGTCTGATGGATGCATATGATAAGGAATATCCCCAATATGGCTTTGCACAGCATAAGGGGTATGGGACAGCGGAGCATATAGAGGCTTTGAGGAAATACGGGCCATGTCCGATTCATCGGCTTTCTTTTGAACCGGTCAAGTCGATGGCAGCACAATCTGTCGGCTGACGGAAGGATGGTTATAAAAGGGGGGAGAAAACTATGCCATTAGAGGCGAATCCCGTAGGCATTCGTCCGGTCTCGCGACCACAGACTTCCTCTACGGCGGATGGCGTCCAACGACGAGGTGACAGTGGAAGTTCTTCCGGATTCAGTCCGAAGACAGAGGTATCCATTAAGAATGCCGTCAATGATATGGCGGGGATTTTGTCGAAGATTTCCGCCAACCAGCAAGATGGCGTGGAAAAAATGCCGCAGGATCTGCAACGTGTGGTGCAAAATGTCATGCGGCAGGCATTTTCTATGGAGGCGACGCTTTCCCAGGGGATTGGGAGCGCATTGGAAAGCCAGCGATTTTCGATGGAACAGCTGGCGGCTTTTTCGCGCATGCTGACGCAGTTCGGGGCATTGCTGGAAAAGGGCTATTCCATGGAAATCAGCGATTCCTTGCAGGCGCTTTTGACGAATCTGAAAAGCTACATGGCCGAGCAGGAGGGTGGAGCCTTGGAGCCTGTGATGCTCAACAAGGCCGCCTTTGAGTTGTTGGACACCAAGACGCTGGAGGATTTGCCGGAGGTGTTGTCGCAGCTCTTGGCCCAAATGCAGGCAGGAGGAAGTCAGCCCCTTCCCATGAATGGAGCGGAGAATTCTTCTTTTGCTTTTTTGAAACAATTAGTGCAATATTTTATGCCGCGACCTGCAGAGGAGGGCATGCCGCAGCAAGTGCAGCAAACACAGCAGGGGCAACAGACGCAGCAAGGTCAGCAAGCACAGCAAAGTCAACAGGCCCAGCAGGCCCAGCAGGGTCAACAAGCGCAACAAGGCCAGCAAGCGCAGCAAGGGCCAGCAAGCGCAGCAAGGCCAGCAAGCGCAGCAGGG
>CALGGN010000251.1 GCA_937915915.1 uncultured Selenomonas sp.
TTGTCGTCGTCAAGCCGAAGGAAGCGGCGGGGACGGTCATGAAAAAGTTGGAAGCGTTGACAATGGCGCTATAAGGAGCAGTGGATAGATGCTGAAAACATTGACGGTGTGGAATTTTGCGCTGTTGGAGCATGTGCAGGTGGAATTCGGGCCGGGGCTCAATATCCTGACAGGCGAAACAGGCGCAGGGAAATCGATTCTCATTGATTCGCTGGGGGCAATCCTGGGGCAGAGGATGTCCGCTGACATGATCCGGACAGGCTGCGACTGGCTTCGTGTGGAAGCCGTGTTCCAGCTGCAGGAGCAAACGGAATTGCGGGAGCTGCTGGCGGAGCTTGCCATCAGCTGCGAGGAGGACGAGCTGATCATCACGCGGCAGATCACGCGGGCAGGGCGCAGCATGGTGCTTGTGAACGGCTCGCATGTGACACTGGCCGCGCTCAAGCGGATCGGCGCACGATTGGTGGATATCCATGGGCAGAACGAGAACCTTGCGCTCATGAAAGAAGCAAATCAGTACCAGCTTCTGGACAGTTGGACGGAGGAACTGGCAACCGCCCTTTCCTCTTATCAGGACAGCTACCGCGGCTGGTCGGAAAAGAAAGCTGCCTTGGAGGAGAAGCAGAAGGCTTCCATGGAGTATGCACAGCGCATTGATATGCTGCGCTGGCAGGACAAGGAAATCGAGGAGGCCGGGCTGAAGCCGGGAGAGGATGAGGAACTGGAGGCGGAGATTCGCAAGCTTTCCCACGCGGAAAAAATCGCACAGTATGTGGAGGACTCCTATGGACTGCTGGACAGCAATTCCAGGAACGGCATCGGGGTGCTGGCGGCGCTTTCCAAGATCAAGAAAAATCTGGAGGATATGAGCCGCTTTGACACGGCGCTGGAGAATTCCCGCAAAATCGTGGAGGATGCCTATACGGCCATTCAGGAGGCTGCCTATGAAATCCGGGACTATGGCGAAAGCATGGAATTCAGCCCGGAGCGCTTGGATAAGCTGCAGGGGCGCATGGATGTCATCTACCGGCTCAGGAAAAAATATGGGGCGACGGTGCAGGATGTGCTGGAGCATCAGCAAAAAGTCCGGCAGGAATTGGCCGAAATCGAGAATTTCGATGAGGATATGGAGCGCCTGCAGCGTGAAATCGGGCAGGCAGAGGAGGAGATGCGCAAGCGGGCGAAAGCCCTGACGGCTGCGCGAAAGGAAGCGGCAGGGACGCTTTCAGCGGAGATCGCGGATCAGCTTCATGCCCTTGGCATGCCCAAGGCGAAGTTTCGGATCGAAGCAACGCCCTTGGATGGTTTCACGATTCGCGGGGCCGATCAGCTTGCGATGCTGTTTTCCGCGAATGAGGGCGAGGATGTGAAGCCGCTTTCCAAAGTGGCTTCCGGCGGCGAGCTCTCCCGTATCGCCCTGGCCGTGAAGGCTGTGGCGGCAGAGCGTGAGAGCGCGGTGCCGAGCATGGTGTTCGATGAGATCGATACGGGCATTGGCGGGCGCACGGCGCAGATGGTGGCGGAGCGCATCGCGATGGTGGCAAGGTGGCGGCAGGTGCTCTGCATCACGCACCTGCCGCAGATCGCATGCATGGCGGATGTGCACCTCTATATCGCAAAGCAGTCGGAAGGCAATACGACAGCGACGCATGTCTTGCAGCTTTCGGAGACCGAGCGCATCAATGAAATCGCGCGCATGGCGTCGGGAGCCGATGCGACGGCGGCATCTCTGGACAATGCGAGGGAAATGGTACTGCATGCGAAAATGAAGAAGAGCAAGCTGAGATAGTTGGGTGGAGCAAGGACATGACCTTTCGAAACCTTGCGGAACTGTACCTTGCCGATTGCAAGCCTTCTGCAACGCCTCCCCTTTTCGCCTGCGTGACCTCACCAGCAGATCGACCAAGCAGAAACTCAAGGCCGATTTCGAGGCATATCTGGACGGATTCTCCCCCAATGTGCAGGAGATTTTGGACAAGTTCAAGTTCCGCAATCAGATTGATACCATGATTGAAGCAGACATCTTGGGAGCGGTCATTGAGAAATTCATCTCGCCGAACATCAACCTCAGCCCGAATCCCATCTACAAGGACGATGAAAAAACCATGATTCGTCTGCCGGGGCTTGATAATCACGGCATGGGGACAATTTTCGAAGAACTTATTCGCCGTTTCAACGAAGAAAATAATGAGGAAGCCGGAGAACACTGGACTCCCCGTGACGTGGTGGAGCTCATGGCCGACCTTGTATTTCTCCCCGTGGCGGATAAGATTACCGATGCCACCTATTCCTGCTATGACGGAGCCTGCGGTACGGGCGGTATGCTCACGGTGGCGCAGGACAGACTTCAGACACTGGCAGCCCGCCGCGGCAAGAGCGTCTCCATCCACCTGTTCGGCCAGGAGATCAACCCGGAGACTTTTGCCATCTGCAAAGCGGATATGCTGCTCAAAGGCGACGGCGACTAGGCAGAACATATTAGTTTTGGCTCTACGCTTTCCTCTGATGGAAACCCTCCCGGCAGTTCGACTTTATGTTGTCCAATCCCCCGTACGGTAAGAGCTGGAAGACGGATGCCGATAAGCTGGGCGGCAAGAAGGAGATTCTGGATTCTCGCTTTAACGCGTACCTTGAGGGCGGCGAGCTGATGCCCATGATCCCCAGGACCAGCGACGGCCAGCTGTTGTTCCTGCTGAACAACGTGGCGAAGATGAAGAAGGACACGCCAATCTGCGCCCCGGGGTGAATGTCGATGCCCGTGAGACGGTGGGCGTACTCCGTCATGATTCGGGGGACAAGGG
>CALGGN010000252.1 GCA_937915915.1 uncultured Selenomonas sp.
CCAGCGTCTCACAATGTAGCAGGTATCCGAGCCGTAAGGGATGAAGGGCGGATATCATCACATCGAACCACGGGCTGACAACGTTGGCAGAGCGCATGACAACGACCGCCAAGAGGATCGGTGACGATGTGCAGCACCAACGGATACTCAGCCGTATCTGCTGTGCTACATCGTCGAGGTCGGCGGCAAGGGCTTTCGGAGGGAGGGACGGGCAAAATTACCCTTTTGTGGCAGGAAAAGAGACGTGTTTGTCGAAACTTAATGACGGAAGCGTGTGTACATGGAGATTGAACGGCAATTCTTGGTAGAAAGGGTGGAGAGAAGTGGCTTGGAAAAAAGCAATGACAGGTCTTTTGCTCGCAGGGTTGATGGCGTCTCCTGCGGCAGCATTTGCGGAAGCAATTCCCCTCAGGGGGATCGTGGAGGGTTTTTACGGGACTCCCTGGACAACGACCGACCGCATGGACATCCTCGGATTTTGCGGGGAACATGGGCTCAATGCCTACATCTACGCCCCAAAAGATGATCCGTACCATCGAGATAAGTGGAGAGAGCCCTATCCGAAAAAAAACTGAAAGAGCTTGCCTCACTGGTGGAAAAAGCACGGGAAAACCAGGTGAAGTTTATCTTTGCCGTATCACCGGGACTGGACTTCCATTATACGATTCTTCGCGGACAGCACGACAAGAAGGTGCTGCTGGAAAAACTTGAGTCCGTTTATGCGATCGGCGTGCGGGATTTTGCCATCTTTTTTGATGACATTGATCTCAAGGAATCCGATGGCAAAGGGCAGGCAGAGCTTCTGAACTGGCTTGATGAGCATTTCGTCAAGCGGCATGATGGAGTTTCGCCTCTTATTACGGTGCCGACGGAGTATTATCGGGAGAATATGGTGGACAAAGGCGGCCGGGTGAAACCCTATACCGAGGAGTTTTCCCAAAACATCCGCAAGGACGTTTTGGTGTTGTATACCGGGGATGGCGTTGTTTGCCCCGGGATATCGGAAGAGCAGCTTGCACAGGCAGACAAGGTCTACGGAAGACATCTCGGCATCTGGTGGAACTACCCCGTGACGGACTATATGGAGCAGAAACTCGCTTTGGGGCCTGTGGAGCGTCTTCCCCGAAGCTCAGAAATCCCGGCGATTTTTTTCAATCCCATGAAATATGAGGAACTCTCAAAAATCGCCCTGGCGACCGGTGCCGACTACGCAAATGACCCAGATCATTATGAGCCGCAAGCCTCCTGGGAACGGGCAATTAAGGCTCAATACGGCAAACTGTCCGAGGATATGATGTGTTTTGCCGGACAGTCCCAACACCTCGAAAACAGTTGGGCAAACGTCGGAAGACCGGACGGGGGGAGGTTGCGCGCCGCAATGGACGCCTTCTGGAAATCCTGGCCAGAAGGGGCATCCGCAGACAAGGACTGGGATGATGTGCAAAAACAGATTTCGGAATTGCGGCAGGCTTCCCAGCGATTGCTACAGGAACTCCCGGAAAATCAACTCAGCGAATGCCGTCCGCAACTGCAGCAGATGGAGCGGATTGCCGAGGCGGATCAAATCGCGCTTCATCTGATGAAAAGCATCCGTGATGGTGATGGGAAAGAGGCAGAAAAACAGCTTTCTGCCTTGAAAAAAAGACACCGTGCCATACAGAAAGCAGAAAAAAAGGCCTTGATTTCCGATAAGGCAGCAAAAGCGTTTCTGGAAGAGGTCATAAAATACGCGGACAGTGTACATGAGAACGAAAAAAAATAACGCACAGAAGAAATCTTTTGAAAAACGCGGCCATGCCCTGGATATGTTCCGGGGATGGCCGATTCTCATCTAAATGTCATTTTCCAAGTCACGGATTTTTTTGGCTGGGACTCCAGCCACCAACGAATTGTCCGGCACATCCTTAGTAACGATAGCACCAGCGGCAATGACCACGTTATTCCCAATAGCAAGCCCCGGCATAATCGTCACATTACCGCCAATCCATACATCATTTCCAATATGGATAGGCTTTGCTATGGCACAGCCTCCCATATGATTCGCGTATCACGAGTACCATACCTATGAACAAGCGCATTTCTCATATCAATGATTTGTTTCCATGGAATATCATTATTTTCATTCTGAAATTCGTCTGTCAACCCATGCGAAAGCTCACCGATTTGGCCAATATAGAATGCGCTCACATCTATTTTTTCATAATTATCCTTGGCAACGAAAACATCATAACTGCCCATTTTTCCATGAATGACACTGAGTTTCTCACAATACTTGACGATATGCACCAAGCTCTGATAATCCTTATCACCTTTTTTCATAAAGCAATACCTCATCTTTTCGTATCGCCTGCAGGAAATTATCTTTGAGTTGCTCGGTAGTCAAAATATCCGTAGGTACACCCAGCGCCCTTTGTATATCTCCGTAAAATCCCCCATAGGCAAGCAAATGGGTAAAAGGTACGCATACTTTTCCATCGGCAAAACTTTTCCTTTTGCCCCATTTGACATTCTCAGAAATGCTGCGGCTCTCCTCCTGGGCTAGGCTGCTGAGGATGGTCACCAGCAATTCTGTTGCCGTGTCTTAAATGATACAACGTAACGAAATCCCCTAAACTCACATAACGATGCACACGGGGGAGGGTGCAAATTTGCACACCCCTCATAACGATTTAGGGTGCATCGTTACAGGGTTCGGGCTCAAATCGCTCGGCTTTCCTTTTCTCTAAGCCTCGCAATCTTCAGGCATCATCACCTCCGCCTGATAAACGCCTGTCTCCGCCCGATCACTTCTTGCGTCTATTGCGGAGATTTGAAGGAAACTCCGCTTATATTTTTCAGTATGTCCATAATTTCACGGTTATACGGAGTTGCGTTCATTAGCTTTTCGGGGATGATTGGATTTCCTTTGGCTCCGTTTTTATAGAACGAAATAATATCGGAAATCAGCGTTTCTGTATCACGCTTTAGAATATCCATGATTTCCGGCGTAAGCGCCGCACCGTCTTCGGGAGGAATAAAAAGGGATGTGTCCGAATACAATAAGTCCGGATATGTTTCTTCTATGAGCATAAGCAGGTCAAACTCTCTTTTTGTAGTTTCTGGGTCATCGTGAACAAGGTATACACAGCCTGTCTCTGTTTCAAGGTCAATGGTTTCGCGGATATGGTCTGTTTTTCTCGCGTTCTCCACCCATCCGGAGTAAAAGCTTTCCATATTGCGAAGAATCGGGACAATGCCCGAGGATGAAATGGTTTTATCTCTGTCGGAATAAAAATCCTTTACGTACCCTTTTCGCAAGGGGCGATATGGATTTTTCAGAAAATCATTGTGAAAATCGCCGTCAAGCATAGAATCCAGCACGACGTCGGTTTCATGATACCCAAACACTTTATCGAGAAATCCGGCCGGAGCGCTCCCCCCCATTACGCGGCAGTTGGCTTCGATGAGGACGGGACCATTCTCGTCAATCATATACTCGCCGTGCACGGGGCCGTCCGTGATTCCAAGAGCCTTAACCGCCCGAAACGCGTATTCAACAAGTTGCGTCTCTTTTCGGTCAAGCTCCATGACCGTTTCCAAGCCTCTGTAAACGATATAACCCGACGGGGTTTGCTTTTTATGATACCGGAACACAGAAGTCAGCGCCGGTACGCCGTTCCGGCTGACCGTATTCACGACATACTCGTCGCCGAAAATACGCTCCTGCAAGAGCAACGGATTTTCATCTTCGCCGAACATATTTTCGGACGATTTCTCCTGCCGGAACGCGGTCAACAATTCCTCTTTGCCGTGAATCAGATGAACGCCGACAGAGGCAACGCCGTGATCATGCTTCAGGGCAACGTCTTCCATGCCCGTTTCTTCAAGGAATAAAAGGCAATCTTCACAGGAGGACACCTCTTTGCCGTGGATATATCGCAGCCCGGCTTCTTTCAAGGTTCGGTGCATGACACTTTTTCGAGTCATCTTTGGGATATTCGAAAAAGGATTTCCGGTCAATCCCAAATCGTCTGCAAGACGAGTGCCTATGATGACACCTTCCTCGCCGCCCACCAGCACAAGCAGGGGGTCAAGGTCGCGCACTTCCCGCAAGGTCGTCGCGTAATTGGGATTTTCTTTTAAGAGTGTAATCGGGTATTTTATCCTTGCATACTTGTTTTTTCGCTCCTCGTCCATCAGCCTTCTGGCATATCCTTCGGGGATATACGCTTCGAGTATGACCGGCTCGTAACCTCTTTGCCTGATGTCTTCAAGAAAATTGAAAGCAGTGGACATCGGCTCGGCGACCACAATCTTGTTTTTCATGAGGTATGCTCTCCTATCGTGAGACTTACGGAATTCAAGCCGAAAATGTACTCATATTTGACCTTGAACAATCGGACCAAAAACAATTCATTCGGCGACAGATTGCCATCGCCGCTATTGATGGGACAAAAGGGTTCCCCCGAGCTTCTGCAGGTGAGGGTAAAATCGCTCCCGTTGGTACTGACAAGAAAATCAACGGCGGTATCGGTTCCGCATCGTTCAACGATGTACACGCCCATTTCCTCGGCAGCGAGACATATTCTATCTGCGATTCGTGGATCCAAAGAAGCGCCGGCAAGATTCCGGCTTACCTGTAGCCCGACTTCTGCCACGTTTTCCAAAGATTTCACGGAATAACTGCAAAGAGCCTTCAGCGGGTACGCCTCATCCAAAAGCAGCACGGGCGAATATCTTCCGTTTGATGTTTTTACAATTCGGCGATTGACCACGGCGATAAGAACAAAGATCAGGATCATGCTGACCGGAAACGCGGCAATCAATCCGTACCCGCCGAACCAAAGATACAGCGCGCCTCCCACGACGGGAATGGAAACCACTTTATCCAATACGCCGAGCGCTGTGGCGTACATACTTCTGTCCAAGGTGTTGTAAATGTCCCTGAGAACCAGAAGAACACCGCGGAGAGGATAATACAGGACGTATACGGGCATCAGCTGGCCAATCAATTCCAGCACAGCCGGATCATGAATGTTGAATACGGCGGCGATGCCGTGAGAAAACGCGGCAAAAACTATGGACAAAACAGAACAAACCAGTACGATCATAAACGTGACGCGCTTCGTCAAACTACGGATCCCGTAATAGTCCCCTTCGCCCTTGAGCATGGCGGCGAAAGAGGCGTTATTGTCCACAATCCCCGTCAGCGCAATCGAGATGACGGAGTCCAGTTGGGCAAACAGGGACATGGCTACAACGCCGTTCAAACCGAATGCCTGATTCATGAAGTAATTGCAGAAAATCGTCGTTGCCAGGTAGCCCGCCTGCACACTCCCGGAAGGCAAGCCTTTTTTTACGATGTCCTTTGAAATTTGCGGTGTGTCCTGAACTTCGCGGAACGTCAAAGATATTCTGCCAAAGCGCCAAATGAAGAGCATGGCAACAGCGACGACAATATACGAAACAAGCGTGGCCAACGCCGCGCCCTCGCAGCCCCTGCCGAATGCCCGGATAAAGACGACATCCAGAACAAGGTTCAAGACATTGGCCGAGACTACAAGGCCCATGGAGAGGAACGGCTTTCCCATGACCGGAAGGAAATAGGTGATGTGCATCAGAAGGATGCCCACGGGAACAAAAAAGCGCAGCACGCTTGTATATTCGTCAAATGTCGCCATCAATTCTTCTGGGCAACCGAAAAGCCCCCCAAGGGCGGAGTGAAAAACCGTCAGCAACGCAAACAGCAGTATCCCCAAAAGCAACGACAGGACGGTCGACGCCGTAAAATATTGATCGGCTTTTTTCTTGTCCTTCCTTCCCAAACATTCCGCAAACAAAAGCGAGCCGCCAAATCCTGTTATGGTGTAAATCAATGAGACCGCGAAAACGACCGGCGTTCCGAGATTGATAATGGCGAAAGCGTCCGAACTGAGCAAATGGGAAACGATCATGCTGTCCGCAAATTCGCTGAGTGAAATCCCCACGGCGGACAGCATCGCGGGAATCATAAACTGCATATATTTTTTGTTCAGGACAGATACTGTTCTTTTGTATTTTGCATCGTAAATATCCATAATCAATCCTAATATGTTCATAATATAAACTATTAATTAATGAATCAATCGGATTCTTTTTTCTTACCCAATGAAAGATTCGTCAAATCTTTTTCGATATGGATGTGGGAAATATGTTGATACATATACACTTCGCCGGAATGAACCGTGATGCGTACCTCACGCACGGCAAATCACACCTCTTGCTTATCCTAATCTATTATTCTACCATAATCCACTCTACTCCTGCTTACGAAAATAAAAAGATACCCCCCAGCATAGCTGGGGGTTCTTCATATGCGGCCAATTAGGCCTC
>CALGGN010000253.1 GCA_937915915.1 uncultured Selenomonas sp.
ATATAGAACCATTCGGAGACTGGAGCAGTCTCCATAGGTCATATAGAACCATTCGGCAAGTCCGTATGCCATAGGAAGCAGCCGCTTCGTATCTCTTTCCGTCCCGTAGTTCTCATGGGTGGCATGATTCCGCTTCTTGCGAAGCTCATGCAGGATATCTGAGAGATCTGCCGTGATGTATTCCTCGTAGAGCAGTTTCTTGATGCGTTCGTCCGCACGATCATCCTTTGGGCGCGGAATCCGGTCGATTTCGTAGATGAGGTTTACGATGGTCTCCCCCATCATGCCGATCTTCATAATGCAGGAGTTTGGATCGCTGTGCCAGTACCGCTCCGCAAGGCTCCCGAATCCTGCCAGAACGGGGTATTTTTCCTCCATGAATGCGAAATTTCCGTCCATGTTCGCATCTTCCCTTCATTCCAGCCCTGCACGGGCTTTCATTGAATTACTGTCCTATATTTCGTATGATATGTGATTTACCTACGATTTTATCATATTGGATTATTAGAAACAAGGCAGGAAGCCAATTATCGCTCCTACTCCGGAATCCTTCTTTCATTCGAGCCTCCGTCCCCGGGAAAACGAAGCCGCACCATGAACCAAACGTGTCCAATGACATGTTTTGTTCATGGTGCGGCTTTTAAGGAAGCACTGATTAATTCAGCCGCCCATCTTGACGTATCTTGCATGTCCTCCCTGTGTCGACAAATCCTCGACATAGCACCACTATGACTGCGGTTTGTCTCCTTGGGAAGGACATGCAATCTACGCCAATCTGGACGACTTCATTTAATCAGCGTTTCCTTAATTTTTTAGACGGGGCCAACCGGCGCTCCATGCTGGCTGCGGGAATCACTGTTTTGTACGCTTTGCCCGTGTATACACCAACACCTCAAAGGGCCGAAGCCTCTCTTCGCTGCCGTCGTAGTTCCCTATGAGCTTTTGCCAGCCCTCCCGCTCGTAATCCGCAGGGCTTTTCCCCAGCAGGCCTGCATGTTTTCCCCGAAAATTGCAGAGCACCGCCAATTCCTCCTGCTCGTTCCATCGACGATAGGAAAGCACATCGGGATTCTCGCGCTCCATGAACTCGATTTTTCCCTCTGCGATGACCTTGCGCTCCTTTCGCAGGGCAATGAGCCTCCGGTAAAAATGCCAGATGGAATCCTCATCCTGCTGTTCCAGTTCCGCATTGATGCAGCGGTGGTTCTCCGGAATGGAAAGCCAGGGTTCCACCTCCGAGAATCCCGCATATGCTCCCGCCGTCCACTGCATCGGCGTGCGCCCGTTATCGCGGGATCTCTCCCCAATGATATGCAGCGCTTCCTGCTCCGATTTTCCTTCCCTGCGCAGGATCCCGTAATAGTTCAGGCTCTCCACGTCGGAATATTCCTCGATGGCCTGATACCCCGCATTGGTCATGCCGATTTCCTCGCCCTGATAGACATAGGGCGTGCCGCGCATGAAGTGGATGCTTGCGGCAAGCATTTTCGCGGACTCCTTCCAATACTTTTTATCATCTCCGAAACGCGATACCACGCGGGGCTGATCGTGATTGTTGTAAAAGAGCGCGTTCCAGCCTCCCCCCTCCTGCATGCCCAGCTGCCAGTCCGCAAAAAGCTGCTTGAGCGCGGGGATATCCGCATCCATCAGTTCCCATTTTTTTCCGTCCCTGTAATCCACCTTCAAGTGATGGAAACTGAACACCATGGCGAGCTCCTTCTCCGCAGGGTTGGAATAGCGGATGCAGTTCTCGATGCTCGTCGAGGACATCTCTCCCACCGTGACCATATCCTCGATGCCTGCGTCCCGCACCATCTCCTGCAGGAACTCGTGTACATGCGGGCCATCCGTATAGAATCGGCGGCCGTCCCCCTCAAAGTCATCCTCAAAACGCTCCGGTTTGGAAATAAGATTCACCACATCGAAACGGAACCCCCGGATCCCCTTTTCTTTCCAAAAGCGCAGAATGTCCTTGAGCTCCTCGCGGACGGCAGGATTTTCCCAGTTGAGATCCGCCTGCGTCACATCGAAAAGATGCAGGTACCACTTGGACAGGCCGGGCACGTACTCCCAGGCAGGGCCGCCGAATTTCGACGCCCAGTTGGTCGGCAGCTTGTCAGGCTCACCCTCACGAAAGATATAATAATCCTGATAGTCCTGATTCCCGGAAAGCGCCTTTTGGAACCATTCATGCTCTGTCGAGGTATGATTGAACACCATGTCCAGCATGATGCCCATATTCCGCTTCCCGGCCTCCGAAATCAATTCCTCCAAATCCGCCATCGTGCCGAAGCGCGGATCGACACTCCGATAGTCCGCCACATCATAGCCATTATCCCTCTGTGGGGATGGGAAGAAGGGTGTCAGCCAGAGATAGTCTGCTCCCAGCGTCCTCAGATAGTCAAGCCGCCGCAGGATCCCCCGCAAATCACCGATCCCGTCCCCATCCGAATCCTGAAAGGATCTCGGATAAATCTGATAGACCACTTTGTCCCGGATATCCAACATACAAACCGCTTCCTTCCCCAGTTGTTACGAACCATGAAATCTTAGCAAATACAAGCCAAAGGCGTTAGATTTCATGCAAGGACGTGTCAATTCCATTATTCATAAGACAGAATCTTCGTTTCCCCTGCTTTGACCGGACGATCCACAAGGAATTCAAGCTTCTCCGCCTGCCCTTTTTCCGTGATGACGCACATGGTCACATCCCTGTGTCCTGCTGCCCGGATTTTCTCCCTGTTGAAACGGATGAGCGGAGTCCCCGCCTGCACCTGCTGATCCTTCCGCACCAGATACTCGAATCCGTCCCCTTTCATATCCACCGTGTCCAGTCCCACATGGAGCAATACCTCCATGCCATTGGGAAGGGAAATCCCCACGGCATGACGGGAATCCTCCATCACCATCGAAATGCGTCCCGAGACCGGAGCCACCAGCGTCTCATTGGTCGGCACGATGGCAAGCCCTTCTCCTACCATGCCTTCCGAGAAAACGCCATCTTTTACCTCTGCCAAAGCGATTGCCTGTCCATCCAGGAACGACACAAACTCCTTTTCCGATTCCTGCGCAGCGGTTTCAGAAACGGCTGTGACCTCCCCTGCGGCGATTTCCGCTCCCTCCGTTGTCACCGGACGATCAACGCCTTTTTTCTTCCCAATGATCGTCGTGAGCACGAACGGAACCACGATCGCAACTACCATAGACATGGCAAAGGTCGGCATATACATGGGCTGGATGGACAAGATACCGGGGATGCCGCCCACACCGATCGCGTTTGCAGTCGTCGAGGTGGATACACAGAGGATTGCCGCACAGGCCGAGCCTGTCATGCCGCAAAGGAACGGAAACACATATTTCAGATTGACACCGAAGATGGCCGGCTCTGTCACGCCCAGATAGCAGGAAATACACGCGGGTACATTGACTTCCTGCGCCTCCGCGTTCTTCCTCTGAAGAAAGATCATGCCAAGCACTGCCGAGCCCTGCGCAATGTTGGACAGCGCAATCATCGGCCAGAGCATCGTGCCGTGATAATCCGCGATTAGCTGAAGGTCGATGGCATTCGTCATATGGTGAAGGCCTGTGATGACCAACGGAGCATAGACAAAGCCGAAGACCGCCGCGAAGATTTCACGGAAGGAGCCTGTGATACCGGAGAATACCACACTGGAAATCATCGAGCCAATCTGCCAGCCAATCGGGCCAAGCACGAAGTGCGCCGCGACCACCGCAAGCAGCAGGCTGCAGAAGGGAACCACGATCATCGAGACCACCTGCGGCGTAATCCTGCGGAAGAACTTTTCCAGGTAAACCAGAGTGAATGCCGCGAGGATAGCGGGAATGACCTGCGCCTGATAGCCGATCATATGCACCGTGAAGTACCCGAAATCCCAGAAAGGCATCTTGTCCGCCGGAGTGGTCGCCACCGCATAAGCGTTCAGGAGCTGGCCCGAAACCAGCGTGAGCCCCAAAACAATGCCAAGCATCTGCGTGCCGCCCATCTTCTTGACCACCGACCAGCAGATACCGACCGGCAGCATGTGGAACACCGCCTCACCGATCAGCCAGAGGAAACTGTCCATGCCCGCCCAGAACTGACTGATCTGCACCAGTGTCTTCGTGCCGTCCTCAAAGAGCGCCAGCTGGTCGATGCAGTTGCGGAACCCCAAGATCAGACCTCCGCAGATAATCGCCGGAATCAACGGTGCAAAGATTTCCGCGATCACGGCCACCGCCCGCTGCAATACATTCTGGTTCTGCTGCGCCGCTTGCTTCACTGCGTCCTTTGAGACTCCCTCGATACCTGCCACCTTCACGAAATCGTTGTAGAATTCCGCCACCGTATTGCCGATGATGACCTGAAACTGTCCTGCCTGCGTGAAGCTGCCCTTGACCACCTTCATGGCCTCGATGCCCTTCACATCCGCCTTTCCCGGGTCCCCCAACACAAAACGCATCCGCGTCATGCAGTGCGACACCGCCGCGATGTTTTCCCTGCCGCCTACGAGCCGCAAGAGTTCCTTGGAATCCTGCTCATACTGTCCCATGCTCCCTCTCCCCATTCTGTCCGTGTCGGTTAATTTGCCAAACTTGTTTAAACAAGTTATCTGCTAATATTAAACCACACTTGTTCGAACAAGTCAAGCATAAAAAAATTTTTTGTTGTATAATAGGCACAAATTCGTAAAAAAATTCGTATGAATGCACAAATTCGTATGAACAAAAGGAGATGACACCATGCCGAAAGCAAAGTACGAATCCATCTACCACGATCTCAAGCATAGGATTGAACAGGAGGAATATGCCTATCAAGACCTGATGCCGTCGGAAAACAGGCTGACCGAGGTATATGGCTGTTCCCGCAACACGATCCGCCGCGCACTGTCGGAGCTTGCGAGCATCGGCTATCTTCAGCCCATGCACGGGAAAGGCGTGCGCGTGATCTATACTCCCGTGCCGCAGAGCGAATTCCTGATTGGCGGCATCGAATCCTTCAAAGAGTCCGCGGCTCGGAACCACCTTACGACACACACCAAGGTGCTCCGGTTGGAAGAGCTTTCTGCCACCCGCGTGATAGCAAAAAAAACAGGCTTCCCCGAAGGAAGCCTGCTTTACGAGCTGCATCGCATCCGCTATCTGGACGGCCAGCCCCTGATTCTCGATATCAATATTTTCCTGCAGGAACTCGTCCCGAACCTTACTGTTGCGATTGCGGAAAAATCCATTTACGACTACATCGAAAACGAGCTTGGCATGCCCATCGCGACCAGCCGCCGCCATATGACCGTGGAACATGCGACCCGCGAGGATGAGACCTATTTGGCGCTTGGCGACTATAACTGCCTGGCCGTCATCACAGGCCGCGTTTTCAACGCCGACGGCATCCAGTTCGAATACACCCAATCCCGCCACCGCCCTGATTTTTTCTGTTTCCAGGACACGGCAATCCGCACCAAATGACTCTTTCCGGACATCAGCAATAGGAAACCAGTTCCTCGATGGACTTTGTTTTTTCGTGCGTCGGCGTGGGGCGAGTCCCCTCAGCGGCATATCCCAGATCCATCAGCAACACCACTTTTTCACTTGCGGGCAGCTTCATGGCCTCGGCCGCTTTGTCCGGATCGAAGAAATTCAGCCAGCAGCTGTCAACGCCTTCGGCAGCCGCCATCAGCATCATGTGCGTTGCGACGATGCTGGCATCCTCCGCTCCGGAGGTGTACTTTTCTCCCGGATAGGTGAACTCCTGATTGCTGTCATAGGTTACTGCCAGCACGACGGGTGCGCCATAGCGGCAGGGCGTCAGGCTGTCAACGATCTTCAACGCCTCTTCGGACTGCATGACGTAAATGTGCTGCGGCTGGCTGTTTTTGGCAGTAGGGGCTGCCTGTCCCGCTGCCGGGCTGATTCCGAGCTTTCACCGGCTAGAAACGTGCGCCGCCGGGCACACCAAAAAAATTGCCGCACGCTCCGTAGAACATGCGGCAGTCCCAAGCACGAACCATTATTTCACTGCAGCTAAAGCCTCGATCTCGCAAAGTGCTCCCGCAGGGATATCCTTTACTGCGACGCAGCTGCGTGCAGGCTTGGAGATGAAATGCTTTGCATAGACCTCGTTGAATTTCGCAAAATCTGAAATATTTGCCAGAAAACAGGTCGTTTTTATGACGCTTTCAAAGCCGACGCCGGCCTCGGCCAGAACCTCAGGCGTCAGCTCCTTGCCGATCAGCACCTTTTCAGCGCTGGGTGCACGAACGGGCGTGATGGCCACAGCGCCCAGGCAGATGCGGGCGTCCACGCACACATTGCCGTCCATCTTGACCCAGGCGGCCACGCCGACGATGGCGAGGT
>CALGGN010000254.1 GCA_937915915.1 uncultured Selenomonas sp.
TGATATGATGCGGCTCTACGACATATTACGTATATCGTATTTCACGGATTCTGGAGGATAGAAAGGAGCTGTTTCTGATGGAACGGGTACATGGGACCATGGTACGGGCCGCTATTTTCCTGTTCCTGATGGCAGTTCCTGTCATGTTTTTCTTGTGCCTGCCGCGTGCGGAAGCAGCGGAATTCGCCGGGGCGTGGAAATACCGGGAGGGTGGCGCCTTTGACTCGACGGATGCGCAGGTTCTGCAGGAAGCGTGGCTGGAGTCGGCCATGCGGGGAGACGCTGCGTGGACTTCGTACGGTTTCCCGGATCATCCGCGCCTTTCGTCGTCATCCGTCCGGGATATTTGGGTCACGGTTCGGCTGCGTCCGGATTGGCCGGAGAAGAATGTATTGCTGTTTTCGCTGGCGGAGCAGTCCATCCGCGTGTGGCTGGATCATCAGCTGATCTATTCCTACGGCAGCCTTGCCGATGCGTCACATGCCGGCGGATCCCGCTGGCACATGATCGTGCTGCCGGAACTGCAGAGGGAGGTGCAGCTGACCTTCCGGCTCCATGCGAATGATGTCTGGCAGCTGGGCTATTTCAACCGTATGCAAATCGATACGGAGGCAGCGCAGCTTCGCGCCATCTACCTGAATGATCTGCCCTATCTTGTATCGCTGCCGGTGGCGCTTGTGCTGCTCCTCCTCATGATGGGGTACTATGTGAAAAGGATTGCGTGGCGCAGGCTTTGTGCGGCGATTTGCGCGTTTCTGGTCTTTTTTATCCTTTGGCTGATCTGCGCGATGAACATGAAATATATCTTTTTTGATGCTCCCGCGTTTTGGTGGTACATGATGACCGGTTTGGAATATCTGTTCCCCATTGCGGCAAACTGGATCCTGTACGAGCTTTTGGAGCGCTATCTGAAGCCATGGGCGATGGGCGTCATTGCAAGCTATGCTGCGCTGTTCTTTATGGCGGTGGCCGGCGAGCTCCTGGGCTTTTCCGGCATGGAGCGGCTGATGCCCGTTTATTATATCCTGCTTCTGCTGGCGGAGCCGGTGGCCTTCATCATGGTGCTGACCTCTGCCTATGGGGGGAATCCATACAGCAGGGCCGTCCTGATTCCCATGATCGGGATTACGGCATTGGGGGCGCTGGATGCGCTTTCCTGGTATTTCTATCTTTTTTCCTGGAGCAGTTTCGTGAGCTCGCTGGGCATCTATTTCTTTGCCTTGTTCATGCTTGGGATGCTGCACGAGCAGTTCACGATGGAAAAACGTGTTTCGCAGCGTGCGATTGCCCTGCGGGAAAAACGGGAGAAGGTGGAGGCGCAGGCCATTTTGGGCCCGCTGACGGGCTGCTATAACCGCGCACGCATGGAAAATCTGCGGGAGCGCGCAATCTTCCAGTCGGAGCAGCGAGGGCTTCCCATGGGCATGATGATTCTGGATATCGATCATTTCAAACGGTTCAATGACAATTACGGGCACGAAATGGGAGACGTGGTGCTGCGCGGCTTCGCAGAGGTGATCAGGGAGAATATTCTGCCGGAAATGATACTGATCCGCTGGGGCGGAGAGGAATTCGTCGTTTTCTGTCCCGCATGCCCGCTGTTCACGACAGCGGCTTTTGCCGAGGTGGTGAGAGGTCGTGTGATGTCAGCTGTGCTCTGTGAAAAGCAGCAGGTGACCTGCAGCATCGGCATCACGCTTTGGCAGGGAGAGGAAGATACCGCGGCGGAGATGTTCCAGCGCGCGGACCAGGCTCTTTACAGGGCGAAGGAATCCGGACGCAACCGTATTGCGGTTGAACTGTGATTACGATATAATGTAGGTGACAGTAGTATTTGAAAGCGGGTGGCTGTGATGCCGGTAAAAATAGATGGGATGACGGTGCAGGGGCCGTCTGTGGCAAGGCTTCATGATGACAGCGAGCGCGTGCAGGGAGGCTCGGCTTCCTTTTCCTCTGAGCTGCTGAGCCAGCAGGAGGGCGGTGCGACGCGGGAACAGCTGGAAGAGTTGATGCGCAGGATCGACGAGCAGGCCGCGCGGCTGACGAAGACGCCTACCTATGACGAGCTCAAGGAATATCGCACGATGATAAAGACCTTCGTGGGCGAAGCGGTCAATCGCATGTATGAGCTGAATACGCATGCCGGATGGGATCGCATGGGACGTCAGCGCGTCTATACGACTGTACGCAAGATTGACCGTGAGCTGGAGGAGATGGCGGAGAAAATCCGTCTGGGGCATGCGGAGCAGCTGGATGTCATCGCAAGCCACGATGCGATTCGCGGCATGCTGGTGGATCTTTATATGTGATTGGCCATGGAAATCAAATGGAACGGAATTGTCGGGCACGAGCGGGAGATCCGTCGGCTGCGGGAAATGTTGCGGGAGGAGCGGCTTCCTCATGCTTTGCTATTCGCTGGCCCGCAGGGCGTCGGAAAGCGGCGTGTGGCGGAGACTCTGGCCGCTGGCATTTTATGCGGACGGGAGGAAGCGCCATGCGGCAGCTGTGCGTCCTGTCTGGCCATGCAGCGCGGGAATCATCCGGATTATTACCTGTTGGAGCCGGAGACGGCAGGCAAGGCGGGACGCAGCATCAAGATCGAACAGGTGCGCGCCATGCAGACAGAAGCATCCAGGATGCCGATTCTTTCCGGACGCCGTGTCGTGCTCATCGATGGGGCCGAGCTGATGAACGAGGCAGCGGAGAACAGTCTGCTGAAGACCTTGGAAGAGCCTGTGGGACAGGTCGTTTTTCTGTTGGTGACAAGTGCGCGGGCATCCCTTTTGGACACCATCCTCTCCCGATGCATGCCGCTCTCTTTCGGGATGCTGGAGCAGGAGGAAGTCCGGACGGTTTTGATGCAGCAGGGGATTTCCGCGCAGCAGGCCGAGCGATGGGCGCGGCTCTCGGACGGGAGCCCGGGGAGAGCGATACAGCTTGTGCAGCATGGCGGTCAGGAGATGCAGCAGAAGGTTTGGGAGTTTCTGGAGCAGATGGAGCATCTTTCGATGCGGCAGGTATTTGTGCAAGGGAAGGAACTGGGGGAGCTTTCGCGGGACGCAGTCGGCGAGTGGCTGGGCTGCTTGCTGACGCTCTTGCGAGATCTGCTCCTCCTGCATCTGGATGGCGGCAGCATGCTGCTTTACCATCCGGAGCTGCGGGAACGATTGCTGGCCATGCTGGGATCCTTCCCGGAGCAGCGGCTGTTTTTTCTGGTGGAGCAGGTGCGGGAGACACAGGGCAGACTGCGCACGAATGTGAATCTCAGGCTGCTCATGGAGCGCTTCTTGATCCAATGCGCAATGACGCGATGAATGAGGGAAAATGCGGGAGGAAGATTGGTGCAGACAGTAGTAGGGGTACGCTTTAAAAAGGCGGGCAAGATATATTATTTCGGGCCGGGTCGTCTGGAACTCAAGAAAGGCGATGCCGTGATTGTCGAGACGGCAAGGGGGATGGAATACGGCAGCGTCGTGCTGGGACCGAAGGAGGTCGAGGACAGCAGTATCGCGATGCCGCTGAAGGTCGTGCAGCGAAAGGCCACAGATGCAGACACGGCGAGGATTGAGGAGAATCGCGAGAAACAGAAGGAAGCCTTTGGCATCTGCGTGAAGAAGATCGCTGAGCACAAGCTCCCCATGAAACTGGTGGAAGTGGAGTATACGTTCGATATCAATAAAATCGTATTTTATTTCACGGCGGACGGGCGGATCGATTTTCGGGAACTGGTCAAGGATCTGGCATCCGTGTTCCATACACGCATTGAGCTGCGGCAGATCGGTGTGCGTGACGAGGCGAAGTTGATGGGCGGGATCGGCTGCTGCGGACGGCCTCTTTGCTGCGCGTCGTTTTTGGGGGATTTCGAGCCGGTTTCGATCCGCATGGCAAAGGAGCAGAATTTGTCCCTGAATCCCGCAAAGATTTCCGGTATCTGCGGCCGGTTGATGTGCTGCCTGAAGTATGAGAACGATTGCTACAGCGAGCAATGCAGCAAAAAGCAGCGCATCATGCCTCCGGCACAGGGCGCGCGCGTAGTCACCATCGACGGGGAGGGCAAGGTGATCTCGGTCAATCAGCAGCGCCGTTCGGCAACGATTTTGCTGGATGACAGCAAGACCATCGTGGCGTCATGGGAAGATGTCGTGGAAAAGGACGAGGGGGATGCCTTGCCGGCAGGAGCTGACGAAGCTGCGGAAAAAGCTGTCGATACAGGGACGCAGGGACGGGAGCATGAAAAGGGGCGGCAGCGCCGTTCACAGCGGCGCAGACCATCAAAAGAGGGAGGCGCTTCTCAGGAAGGCGGCAGCCATCGGGAACGGCACGATGCCAATAAGAGCAAGGAGACGCATGAGGGCAATGAAAATCGTCGCCGCGGACGGGATCACAGAAAGCGCCCGCCGAAACGGCCTGACCATGGCGGCAGGAATGACAGGCAGGGCACGCAGGAAAAGCCGGAGAAGGCTTGATGGAGGTTTTGCTGCGTGAAAATGAGCGGCTGGACGATTTGATGAAGAGCGGGCGGCACATCATCCAGAACACAGAGGAGTTCTGCTTCTCCTTGGATGCTGTGCTGCTTGCGCATTTTCCAAGGCTCAGGAAAAAGGAGCGGGTCTTGGACTTGGGAACGGGAACCGGTGTGATCCCCCTTCTGATCGCGGATGAGGCCGCCCATGTGGATGGCATTGAATTGAACCCTGTGACAGCGGAACTGGCCGCTCGCAATGTGGAATTGAATCATTTGGCGGATAAGATTTCCATACGGGAGGGTGATTACCGGAACATCCGTGCGTATTACCGGGCGGAGAGCTTTGATGCAGTGCTGGCCAATCCTCCCTATCGGCCCGTGGCGCACGGGCAGGTGAACCGCACGCGGGGAGTCGCAAGCGCAAGGCATGAGTTCACGGCAACGCTGGAGGATGTGGTGCGTGCCGCGCGCTATGCCCTGCGTTTCCATGGGGTGTTCGCCATGGTGCATCTGCCGGAGCGGCTGGGTGAAATCGCGGTGAGTCTGCACACGCACCAGATGGAGCTCAAGCGCCTTCGCATGGTGCAGCCCAAAGCGGGGAAGGCGCCGAATATGATGCTCTTGGAAGCGGTGGTGGGAGCTGCCCCCGGCGGATTGAAAGTGGAGCCGCCGCTCATCGTGCATGGGAGTGATGGCAGCTATACACAGGAGATACGGCAGATTTACGGATGGCAGGGGTGAGGATGGATGGACTCGGAACACAGTCAGTATGGGACGCTCTACCTTTCCGCAACGCCGATCGGGAATCTGGAGGATATGACCTACCGGAGCGTGCGCATCCTCTCGGAGGTGGATCTGATTGCCGCGGAGGATACACGGCACACGAGGAAGCTGCTGGCGCACTATGATATCCACACGCGCCTGACCAGCTATCATGAGCACAATAAACTTGCGAAGGGGCCGGAGCTCATCGGATATCTGCTTTCCGGAAAAAATCTGGTATGCGTGAGTGACGCGGGGCTTCCGGGGATTGCCGATCCGGGAAGCCATCTGGCGCAGCTCGCGATCGAGGCAGGGATCCGGGTGGTGCCCCTGCCGGGAGCCAATGCGGCGCTTTCCGCGCTGATCTGTTCGGGACTGGATACAACGATGTTCACCTTTATCGGCTTTCTGCCGAAAACGGGGAAAAAGCGCATGGAACTGCTGGAACAGATTCGATACCGCAAGGATACGCTGATTTTTTATGAAGCGCCGCATCATTTGCAGCAGACCTTGCAGGAACTGGTGAACATCTTGGGAGAAGGGCGCAAGGCTGCGGCTGCACGGGAGCTTACAAAGCATTACGAAGAATTTCGGCGCGATCGTTTGGGGGGGCTTTGCGCGTGGTATCGGGAGCATGAGCCAAGGGGCGAGTTCGTGCTGATCGTGGAAGGAGATACCGGGGCGGCAGGTGCGGCAAAGGACATGCTGCCGCAGGATCCGGTGGAGATTTACGAAGCATTCCTTTCCCGGAATGTGGAGAAAAAAGAGGCCATGCGCCAAGCTGCGAAACAGCTTGGCATCAGCCGGCGGGATGTCTATCGGATCCTGCTGGAAAAAGAATCGGGGAAATGAGACATAAAGCAGGAAAAAGGTCTCCGAACGCGAATAGAGACCAAGAGATGGCTTGTTGACTCATACCAGAATCCGTGAAATACGATATACGTAATATGTCGTAGAGCCGCATCATAT
>CALGGN010000255.1 GCA_937915915.1 uncultured Selenomonas sp.
GTGCGTATTTCCCGTCTTCCCAGTTGGGCGTGCGCGCGCATATCCAGCATTTGCTGGCCTATGCCTCCACACGCCTGCCTCAGGAAGCCGTGGTGGATCCGCGGTATGAACTGGTGCGCTCCGCCTACGGGCAAAGCACCTTGGGGCATTGGGAAGATCTGAACGGGCGCTGGGCTGTGCCGGGGTACAGCTACGGGCAGAGCGTATTGTCCATGTTCCGTGCGATCCTGAATGCATGATATTTCTGAGAAGTAAAAGAAGGGAACTTGTTGATGAGAAGTTCCTGGGAAAGGATGTACTGGAATGATCACAACAAGCGGCCTGACCTTGCAATTTGGCAAGCGGGTACTGTTCAAGGATGTCAATCTGAAATTTACGCCGGGCAACTGCTACGGCATCATCGGCGCGAACGGGGCAGGAAAATCCACGCTGCTGCGCCTGCTGTCGGGGGATTTGGAGCCGACGAAGGGCAGCATCGAGCTCACGCCGGGAGAGCGCATCGCGGTCCTGAAGCAGGATCACTATGCCTATGATGAATATGAGGTGCTTCGCACGGTGCTCATGGGGCATGAACGCCTGATCCAGATCATGGATGAGAAGGAAGCGCTCTACGCGAAGCCGGATTTTTCGGATGAGGATGGCATGAAGGTCTCGGAGCTGGAGACGGAGTTCGCGGAGCTGAACGGATGGGAGGCCGAGTCTGAGGCGGCAAGGCTGCTGAACGGCCTTGGCATCACGGACGAGAAGCATACGCTGCCGATGGCGGAGCTGACCGCGCAGGAAAAGGTGCGCGTGCTTCTAGCGCAGGCGCTTTTCGGAAGCCCGGATATCCTGCTGCTGGACGAGCCGACGAACCATCTGGATATCGAGTCCATCAACTGGCTGGAAAATTTCCTCGGAGATTTCCCCAATACGGTGATCGTGGTCTCCCATGACCGTCATTTCCTGAATCAGGTCTGCACCTATATCTGCGATGTGGACTTCGGAAGCATCCAGCTCTATGCGGGCAATTATGATTTCTGGTATCAGTCCAGCCAGTTGGCGCTGCAGATGGCAAAGGACGCGAACAAGAAGAAGGAAGAGAAGATCAAGGAGCTGCAGGCCTTTATCGCTCGCTTTGCGGCAAACGCGGCGAAGTCGAAGCAGGCAACCTCCCGCAAGAAGCTGCTGGAGAAGATCACGCTGGATGATATCAAGCCTTCTTCCCGCCGCTATCCCTATATCGCCTTTGCGCCGGATCGCGAGGCAGGGGATCAGCTTCTGCAGGTGGACAATATTTCCAAGACCATCGACGGCGAGATCGTATTGAACAATGTGAGCTTCACGCTGAAGAAGGGCGACAAGGTGGCTTTCGTTGGTCCCAACGGGATTGGGAAGACCATGCTTTTCAAGATTCTCATGGGCGAGGAGGAAGCGGACAAAGGAAGCTTCAAGTGGGGCGTGACCACGACGCAGGCCTATCTGCCATCGGATAATTCGTCTTATTTTGACGGCGTGGATTTGAACCTTGTGGATTGGCTGCGCCAGTTCTCGAAGGACCCGGATGAGACCTTCGTGCGCGGATTTCTGGGACGCATGCTGTTTTCCGGCGAGGAGAGCCAGAAAAAGGCAAGCGTGCTCTCCGGCGGCGAGCGCGTGCGCTGCATGCTGTCCCGCATGATGCTTTCGGGAGCGAATGTGCTGCTTCTGGATGAGCCGACGAACCACTTGGACCTGGAGTCCATCACGGCGCTCAACAATGGGCTGATCTCTTTCCCCGGCACGATCCTGTTTGTGTCGCATGACCATGAGTTTGTACAGACCATTGCCAACCGTATCATAGACATCACGCCGGACGGCGTGGTGGACCGCGTGACCACCTACGACGACTTCCTGTCGAATGAGACCGTGAAGCAGCAGCTTGCGGAAAAATACAAAAAAGCGTAATGACGATGCCTTCCCGATGCGGAAGAGTCATGGCGGGCCGGTATGCCCCTTTGGCAGATTCCCGACAGGGGAGGCTTTTTAAGTGATCGGATATTGAAAGGGGGCAGCCGCAGCATGGATCTTGACAAGATGGAGGAGCAAAAGGGGGATGAAAGGGTGGTGCCCTTCTCCTTTTCCACAGATCCGGAATCCGTGCAGATACCCCAGAAGTCCTGCTGGCTCACCTACACCAATGAGAAGATCGGAAGATCGTCGTGTAGGG
>CALGGN010000256.1 GCA_937915915.1 uncultured Selenomonas sp.
ACGTGTGCTCTTCCGATCTTATAACAATATTGTGGTTTCGCAGGGGTTTCAAAACTTGAACCGTTGCGTTATAATCAGAGCGGATGTGTTTGGTTTTTGCGAGCGGGGAGGTTCGTAGCATGTGGACGTATGGGAAGCGGCGCATTCTGTTGATGAGCGCGGTTTTTTTTATCAGTATGGCAGGTTTGACGGCTGATGCGGCGGAGAGCAGTGTGGCGAAGGAAATGGCGGAACCGAAGGAAAGGGCTGGGGATGAGGGGAAGAGCAGTGAGACTGCGCAAAGCGCTTCACCGGCACAGACAGGAGAGGCTGTCGGCATGCCGAATCCCGTCGTGCAGTATCCGGTCTTTGAGGACGCGAGGAACGCAGTCGGGTTCACGCCGCTTTATGTTCCGAGAAAATCGGGCTATCGCTGTGATTACATTGCCGTGATCGATGGCAATCTGGCAGAACTCCGTTTTTCGCGGAAATGGGAGCCGGAGGTGCGGCTGACGGTCCGCACCTATCTTCGTCAGCAGGGTGAAGAGGTTCGGGATATCAGCGGGGTATACGGCGCGGAGTGGAGGCAGGAGACCATCGGGAATGTCCCGGTCGTCACGGCGCGGCTGGAGAACAGGACTTACCTCGCGGCGTGGACGGTCGGGGAATACACTTTCTCCGCGATGCTGGAGGGCGCTGCCTACGAAGCGTTCCGCGCGCTTCTGTCCGATGAGCTGCTGGATCTTTCCGTCCATTACTATTGAAATCTTAGCGAGCACAAGCCGATATTAGGGAAACACTGATTAATTCCCTTTTGCCCTTGCCGAGTCTTTTTCTGTCATGCTGCGTCAGATGCCGTTCGACGTAGCTCTGCTACGACTTCACGGCATCTTTCTTGCCTGACAGAAAAATCCTTCGACAATGACAAAAACTCATTTAATCAGCGTTTCCCTAGATTTCATGTAAGGGCGTAGCGACACGAAGTTAGTCCCTTTAGGGATGTGAAACACCGTTTCGCACGGAGTTTATTTCTGATGAGGAGGATAAAGAGGACGTGTTTGGGCATTTTCTCCCGCGAAAAATGCCCGAACATTGACAGATTACGGCTCTTCGTGCTATGATAGGCAAGGGAATAGGGAATTTTCCGAACTCAAAACGAGGCATTTTGCAAAAATGTCAATTTGAGTCCTTTTTTGATGTAATGACGCAGATGCGCGCGAGGAGGAAACTGCATGATTGAACGCTATACCACGCCTGAGATGGGACACATCTGGTCCATCCAAAATGAATGGCAGACGATACTTGATGTGGAACTGGCTGCCTGTGATGCAATGGCGGAGCTGGGCGAAATCCCGAAGGAGGCGGCACAGAACATCCGTGCCAAAGCGGGCTTCGATGTTGACCGTATCAAGGAGATCGAGGCGGTGACGCACCACGATATCATCGCGTTCCTCACGAATGTGGCGGAACACGTGGGCGATGACTCCAAGTACGTGCACAAGGGGCTGACTTCCAGCGATGTGAAGGATACGGCCATCTGCCTTATGATGAAGCAGTCTGCGGACATCATTCTGGACGACCTGAAAAAGTTCCGCGAGGTATTGCGCCGCCGTGCGAAGGAATTCAAGCACACGCCCTGCATCGGGCGCACGCATGGGATCCACGCGGAGCCGATGACCTTCGGCTTGAAGCTCGCGCTCTGGAGCGCGGAAATTGAGCGGGATATCGAGCGTGTGGAGCATGCGAAAAAAATCGTTTCCGTCGGGAAGCTTTCCGGGGCGGTGGGAACCTATTCCAATATCGATCCGAGGATTGAGGAGATGGTCTGCGAGAAACTGGGGCTCACGCCGGTTCCTCTGGCGACGCAGGTCATCCAGCGTGACCGTCATGCGGAATACATGACGACGCTTGCGATCGTGGCGGGCACCTTGGAAAAGATCGCCACGGAGATCCGAAATCTGCAGCGCACGGATATCCGCGAGGCGGAGGAATATTTCTCACCGGGACAGAAAGGGTCCTCGGCCATGCCGCACAAGCGCAACCCCATCAACTGCGAACGGGTGTCGGGCATGGCGCGGCTGGTGCGGGGCAATGCGCTGGCGGCGATGGAGGATATGACGCTCTGGCATGAGCGGGATATTTCCCATTCTTCCGTGGAGCGCGTGATCTTGCCGGACAGCACGATCAATGTGGACTACTGCACGAAAAAACTCACGAATATCGTAGATAAACTGCTGGTTTACCCGGAGGCCATGCTGCACAATATGGAGCGCACCGGCGGGCTCATCTACAGCCAGCGCATCATGCTGACCGTAGTGAGCAAGGGCGTGCTGCGCGAGGACGCATACAAGTGGGTGCAGCGCAATGCGATGAAGCGCTGGATGGAAGGCGAGGATTTCCGCACGAATGTGGAAAAGGATCCGGATATCACGAAGTATCTCACAAAAGAAGAAATCGACAACTGCTTCGATTATCAATATTTCCTGCGCCATGTGGACAAAATCATGGAGCGCTTCGGGCTTTGAGGAGGATGGTTTATGTCAACGGTTGTTATCACAGGCACCCAGTGGGGTGACGAGGGCAAGGGCAAGATCGTGGATTATCTCGCGCAGCAGGCGGATACGGTGGTGCGCTTCCAGGGCGGCAGCAATGCAGGCCATACGGTGGCGGTCAATGGAGAAGAGTACAAGCTGCGCCTTTTGCCGTCGGGGATTTTGTACCAGGGGACGCGCTGCGTTGTGGGAAACGGCGTGGTAGTGGATCCGCAGGTCATGTTGGAGGAAATGGACGCGATGGAGGCGAGAGGCATTGATGTGAGCGGCATCCGTTTGTCGAACCGCGCCCATGTGGTGCTTCCCTATCATCGCATCATGGACGGGCTGGGTGACGAAGCGCGCGGCAAGAACAAGATCGGCACGACCAAGCGAGGCATCGGGCCATGCTACATGGACAAGGCAAACCGCATCGGCATCCGCGTTTGCGATCTCATGGACAAAGAGGAGTTCGCAAAGCGGCTGAAGGAAAATCTTGCCATCAAAAATACGGAACTGGAGAAGCTTTATCAGCATGAGCCGCTGGACTATGACGCTGTGCTGAAGGAGTACGAAGGCTATGCGGAGCGTCTGCGGCCCTACGTCTGCGATACGATTGCGCTGCTGAATGACGAGGTGAAGGCAGGACGCAAGATCCTGTTTGAGGGCGCCCAGGCCACCATGCTGGATATCGACTATGGCACCTATCCCTATGTGACGGCATCCCATCCGATTTCGGGCGGTGTCGGTGTGGGAGCGGGCGTTGCGCCGAACAAGATCGACAAGGTCGTGGGCGTGGTCAAGGCTTACTGCACACGCGTGGGCGAGGGACCATTCCCGACGGAGCAGCTGAATGCGATCGGCGACAAGCTGCGGGATGCGGGGCATGAGTTCGGTACGGTCACGGGCCGCCCGCGTCGTACCGGTTGGCTCGATGCCTGCGTCGTGCGCTATGCGGGGCTGCTTTCGGGCATTGATTATATGGCGATCACACGTCTGGACATTCTGGATGGCTTCGATGAGATCCAGATGTGTGTGGGCTACAAGTACAAAGGAGAGCTTTTGAACGAAATTCCGGCCAGCCTCAAGGTGCTGGCGGAGGTAGAGCCGGTCTATGAGAAGTTCGAAGGCTGGAAGACGGATATCAGCGGCATCCGCTCCTATGACCAGCTGCCTGCGAACGCGAGGAAGTATCTGGAGCGCATGGCAGAGGTCACGGGCATTGGGCTCGGCATTGTCTCCGTCGGCCCGAACCGCGACCAGACGATTGTCATCGCGAAAGATATATTCTAATTGTTTGAGTCGGGAATGTTCGCTTGCAAATTTTTTCCGAATCTTTCAAAGTGGCACAATAGAACTATTTTCGGCAGGACTCTGGACACAGGCGAGAGTTGTGCTATAATACGCATGGGATTGAGGAAACAGTCCTATATGTGAAGGAAAGAGTGCAGATTCCCGGCGGGGGATCGAGGAAAAAGGAGAATCCGGTATGAGAAACTATATAACCAAATTTCTGGGCGAGCATGGGATGAAGAAGAATGACCTCTTCTATGTGATTGGCCTGACGCAGGCAGTTGTCGGCATTTATCGCGTGACGGACGATTCCACGCTGATCAATGTTTGCATGAATCGTGAAGAACCTGAGATGCTGGCGGAGATCCTTGCTGGGCAGTATATGATCCAGTCCATGGAAGCGCGCCGCAGCGCTGAAGAGCGTGCCGAGGCAGTTGCCTGAAGAATGTGATTCGTACACAAGAAAGAAGCCTGTTTGACGGGCTTCTTTTTTTGCAGGGATTCTTTTTACGCAAAACTCCGTGCGAAACGGTGTTTCGCACTACGCCCTTACACGAAATCTAAGTTCATACTGCGCCTTCGGTTTGTATTCACTAAAATTTCATAGTAAAAAGACACCGGACATCCGTCCGGTGTCTGGAGCTTTTCCTACAGTAAAGACTTATTTGATGCCCGCGCCATCCAGTGCGCCGCGGACGCTCTTGGCGGCTTTGTGCAGCGCCTCAAGTTCCTCATCCGTGAGATGGATCTCAAAGGAACGCATGATGCCGCTGGCGCAAATCATGCGAGGGATGCTGAGCGCAACGTCGTGGAGGCCGTACTCGCCGTCCAGAACAGCGGAGCAGGGCAGGATCGTGTGCTCGTCATAGAGCACGGACTTGATGAAGCGGCATGCCGCCATCGCGATGCCCGTGTTCGTAAAGCCTTTCTTGTTGATGACATCATAGGCGACCTGCACGAGTTCCTGCTCAATGGCTTTCTTGTCCAAGCGCTCGGTGCGATGAAAGTACTCATCCAGATGCTCGATCGGGAAGCCAGCGCAACCGGTCGTGGACCATGCAACGAATGCGGCATTGCCGTGCTCGCCGAGCACATAGCCGTTGATATTCTTCGGGTCTACCTGATACTTGTCGGCCAGGATGCGGCGGAAACGGTAGGTCTCCAGCATGGTGCCCGTGCCGAGGATGAGATTGCGGGGATAGTCGAACTGTGTGGAAACCACATAGGTTGCCACGTCCAGCGGGTTTGTGATCATGATGATCATGGCTTCCTTCGTGCGCTTGATGATCTCGCTGAAGACGGAGCTCATGATCTTGGCATTCGTGCCTGCGAGCTTCAAACGATCCGGGGTCTCGCCGGGACGGATGGACGGGCCAGCAGTGATGACGATGATATTCGCATCCTTGCAGTCATCATAGTCGCCCAGATGGAATTTGATGTTTGTGCTGTAAACGCAGGATGTTGCATGGCTGGAGTCCTTTGCCTCGCCCCATGCCTTGTCCTCGTTCAAGTCGATGAGGGCTACCTCAGAGGCAAGCTGGAAGTCAGCGATCTTGTTGGCGACAGCGGATCCGACATTGCTGGCGCCGATGACGACGATTTTTCTTCTGTTGTTCATGTTACACAAACCCCCTGAATGATACATATTGTAGGAAACATCCCGAAATTACTATAATCGTAACATTCCGAACAAAGAATGTCAATGTGATTTTTACATACAATGGGAAATATTGGCAATATTTTATGAATAGCCAAAACAAGGGAAACACTGATTAAATGAGCTTTTGTCATTGTCGAAGGATTTTTCTGTCAGG
>CALGGN010000257.1 GCA_937915915.1 uncultured Selenomonas sp.
CCGAGCCGAGACGAACCTCTGCGATCATGGCATGGAAATTTTCCTGCCAATCCGTCACCCCCAGCTGCTCCGCCAGCGCATCCACCAGCATGAATCCCACATTGTGCTTCGTGCGCGCATACTCCACCCCCGGGTTCCCCAAACCCACAATCACTTTCATCTGCAAGCTCCTCACATGTTCATCCAAAAATCATACCGCAATCAACACGTTCCTTCATCTCACCAGATACGGCTTCAGCAATAAGGTCAAAAAGAAGATTCCCGCTGAGATGACAACAATCGTCGCCCCTGCTGCCATATTGAAATAATAGGCCAGAATCAGGCCGCTGATGCCGGAAACCATCGCCACTGCCACGGAGACCAGATGATAGCCTTTCACATCATTCGTGACATTTCTCGCCGCCGCTGCCGGAAGCACCAGCATGGAATTGATGATGAGGATGCCCACCCATTGGATGCTGATGGAAACCACCACAGCCAGCATCGCGGCAAACAGGCTCTCCACCCGAAAGGAGGAAATGCCGCGGCTGCGGGCGAAGGACGCATTGATGCTCATGACCAGAAGCTGGTTGAAAATGCACGCCCATGCCGCCACCACAAACAGAAACACAAGAGCCAGCGCCGCCAGATCCTGCGGCACAATGCTCAGCAGGTCACCGATTAGATAAGAAGAAAATTTATTGAACCCGCCCCCGTGGGACATGATCATCAGCCCAAGCGCGATCGCAGTGGATGAGAACACCCCGATGACCGTATCCGTCGATGCATTGCTCTTGTTCTTGATATAGGTGATCAAAAAAGAAAACAGAATGGAAAATACCACCAGGGAAGCAATCGGAGAAACCGCGCCCAGCAGAACACCGACGGCAATGCCTGTGAAAGCCCCATGCCCCAGAGAATCCGAAAAAAATGCCATGCGGTTGGATACCACCATCGTGCTGAGAAGTCCGAACAGCGGTGTCACCAGAAGCACCGCCAGAAACGCATGCTTCATGAAGGTATGGCTTGCCCACGCAAAGGGAAACATCGCATCCATCACTCCGTAAATGGAGTGCATCAGGCTTTCCATCATGCCACGCCCCCTTTTTCCGGCCCGCCAGCCGAAGAGGCAGGCGCTCCGGCCATCATGCCGAAGATGCGCTTTGTCTGCGCATCGCCGAATACCTCATCGGGCGTTCCGCTGGCAAGCACCCGCTTGTTGAGCAGAATGACTTGATCGGCGTGCTTCGCCACCAGGTTGAGATCGTGAGAAATCAGGATGATGGCCATGTCCTCCTTTTCCCGAAGCTCTGCCACAATCTCGTAGAAAAGCTCCAGTCCGTTCTGATCCACGCCCGAGACAGGCTCGTCCAGCAACAGCAAATCGGGAATCGGATCCAGCGCCAGCGCCAGCAGTACGCGCTGCAGCTCTCCGCCCGACAAGGCTCCCAGCCTGCGGTCGATCAGATGTTCCGCCTTGACACGCGCAAGGCTCTCAACGACCTGCGGACGTAATTTCTTCGATGAGCAGAGCCAGACCGGACGACGGGACAGACATGCCATGAAGATATCCATGACGCTCGTGGGAGAGCTCACATCAAAGCGCAGATACTGCGGCACATAGCCGATCACAGGATTGCCCGTATGCTTTCCCTTCGCGTCCACATAGTGCAGTGTTCCCGTATGCGGGATTTCCCCCAGAATCGCCTTCAGCAGCGTGCTCTTGCCCGCACCGTTCGGGCCGATGAGCGCCGTGAGCTGCCCGCAGTGCACATGCATATCCACATCCTCAAAAATCACCAAACGCCCCGCCTTCACGCCGAATTTCTCGATGCGCGTGCAGCAAAGCTTCGCGCAGTCCGAGGAAGAATCTGCGTGATGGTGCAAGATATTTCGGAACAAACTCATCCTGTCCTTTCTTCACATTACTTCCTTAAGGAAACACTGATTAAATGAGCTTTTGTCATTGTCGAAGGATTTTTCTGTCAGGCAAGAAAGATGCCGTGAAGTCGTAGCAGAGCTACGTCGAACGGCATCTGACGCAGCATGACAGGAAAAGACTCGGCAAGGGCAAAAGGGAATTAATCAGTGTTTCCTTAAATCCAGAAAAGCCTTGCTCCCCAACAAGAACAAAAACAATGCGTAGAGACCGAGAACAAAGACCGAACTCATGGCAACCTCCATGCCGCTCCCCAGGCCACGCAGCAGATAGCTCGTATGCGTCAGCGGCAGGCATTCGATCACGACGCGCAGTGCCTCCGGCAGCGCACTTGTCGCGAAGAACGTCCCGCACAGGAAGGACATGGGCACCAGGATATAGGTATTCACCTGCCCCATTTCCTCGTAGGTGTTGACCTTCATCGACGCATAAAAGCCAAGCTCCGCGAAAATGACGCAATTCAGCGCAAGCACCAGCAGGAACAGGGGCGTCAAGGCAACATGCGCACCAAAGCAGAAGGCCAGCAGGACAAAGAGCGCAGAGGAAATCAAGCCGCGCAGGATTGCCGCCAATACCTTTCCGATCAGAAACGCATATGGCCAAATCGGGGCAATGATGTACTCCTCCAGACTCTTGTGATACACGCGCTCCGCATGTACCGGCGTAATGCTGTTGAAGCTGATGTTCATGGAATTCAGCGCAAGGATGCCGGGGATCAGAAAGTCCAGATACGAACCGGAATCCACCTGGATGCTGCGTCCAAGTCCCCATCCGAAGGCTACAAGATAGAGCATCGGAGCTACCATACGGCTCAGGATGAACTTCACCATACGCCGACGAAGCACGACCCAGTCACGCCAGAACACCGTCCACACATCATAGAGACAGCTTCCCATCAAAGTCCTTCCTTCCTGCCTGTCAGTTCAATGAATACATCCTCCAGATTCGTCGGGCGAATCAGCACGCTTCCTTCCACAGTTGCCGCAAACGCTGCCGCCTCTCGCTTTTCTGAAAAAAATTGATAGGAACGGCTCTCCTCACCGTCCCATTCCACCGTGAAACTCCCCATTCGCCGGCAGAAATTTCCGGGTGTATCAAGGCCCACCAGCTTGCCACAATGGAGGATCGCCACCCGATCACAGAGATTTTCCGCCTCTTCGATATAGTGGGTGGTAAGCACCACGGTGGCGCCATCCTTTGCCATGTGCCGAATCAATTCCCAGATGCGCCGCCGGACCTGCGGATCCAGCGCCACCGTCGGTTCGTCCAGAAACAAAATCAGCGGGCGGTGGATGAGCGCCCGCGCAATGAGCAGCCTGCGCTTCATTCCCCCCGAGAGCCTGCGCACGTTTTCGTTGACCACGGAAGAAAGCTCCACATATTCCAGGAGTTCCCTGATTCGCGTTGCACGCTCCCTGCTCCCTATATGATGGAGCCTTGCATGAAGTTCCAGATTCTCGCCCACTGTCAGATCCAGATCGAAATTCACATGCTGGGGGACCACACCAATGAGCTGTTTCATCTCCTGCTCATGCCCCCGCACGCTTTTCCCCATATAGTGCAGTTCCCCGGAAGTGGGCAACAGCTGCATGGTCAGCATGCGGATCGTCGTGGTCTTCCCTGCCCCGTTCGGCCCCAGCAGACCGAAGATCTCGCCTGCCGAAATTTGAAGACTCAGCCTGTTCACCGCCATCTTGTACACATTCTTTCCGTTCGCATCCCGATGCGGGAACTGTTTCACCAAGTCATGAATCTCAATCATTTCTTTCCCCCTGCCATCTTGATGAAATGCTACAGTACATAATAGCAGACTTCATCATCATCCGCAACGCCTATCCTTTCATTGCAGCACGCAGGCAAAAAACAATGCCGCTCGGCCGGGTTCAGCCAAGCGACATTGCTTTCTTTATTGAGTGGTCAACGCTTCATATTGATGACGGTTTCCAGCAGTTCATCACTGACGGTAATAATCTTGGAATTGGACTGGAAGCCGCGCTGGGTGATGATCATATCGGAGAATTCGTTGGCGATGTCCACATTGGACATTTCCAGTGCCGACCCTGTGATGGTCACGCCAAGGTCAGCCGCCGTCTTGACATTCGCCGTGCCGGAGTTGTTAGACTCCTGATAGAGACTGTTGCCTGTCTTGGTGAGACCGGATGCGTTGTTGAACTGCGCCACCGCGACCTGCGCCTCTGCCTGTTTGATGCCATTGGTGTAGGTGCCTGTAATGATACCGCTGCTGTCGATGGAAATGCTGGACAGCGAGCCGGCGGCGTTGCCGTTTGCCGAGCCATAGATGGTGCTTGTCCCTGCGTATTGGGTCAATGCCCCAAGGTTCAATGTCACTTTCTGGGCATCCTTTGCGCCGTTGTCATCACTGTAATTAAAGGTCAGCGTCCCCCCGCCGGAAACTATCCGCCCAACTCATCAAACACAAGAGCTGTCTTTTCCAATGTGACCGTAGTCACAGACCCATTCGATTCCTCGATGGTTGCCGTATCTGCGCCACCAACAAGAGAAAGTTCCCATGTGTTCGAGCCTGTCTTGGTAAACAGCACAGGCACGGAATGGTGCGACCCTTCCGAGTCATACGCTTCCACCGTCGTTGTCACAGACGGATAGAACATATTTCCCGCAGAATAGTTCGCGCCAAGCTGCGCGCTCAAGGTTTGCCCGTCCGTAGTGGTGATGGTTGTGGATTTCACCAGTTTTCCATTGAATAAATAACCATTTTCCCCATGACTTACAGAAACCACAGTCCCATCCGCTGCGGTGCCCTTTCTCTCATATGTTTGACTTGCTGATGCGACCGTAAGATCATCAGTCAAGTCTGTCGTATTGCCATTTGCTGTTGTAATCTTTGCCCCTGCCGTTGCTTCGATTTGGCTGATATTGAAATCAAAGCTTACCGTATCCCCGTCTTGGTAGGTAAAGGTATTTGGAGTTGGTACTTTAAACTTCACTACCTGCCCATCTTCCAGTGTCACTGTCAGTTCCGTCATCCCGTCACCTGCACCATCGGTTTTCACGCCATTCGCGTTAATCGTCCCTGTCAAGGTGTAAGTATCGCCTATCTTATAGGTGCCGGTGCTAAAAGTCGGCGGTGTATATCCTTCCATTGAATCCACAGAACCGGTCGCCGGAGTCAAAGTAAATTTCACAGTTCCACTACTGGCCGTTATGGATTTTATTTCGGATGTGTAGAGGGTCTTTCCTTCTACTGAGTCTCCTGTCGTAAAGGGGTATTCTGCGGTTTCATCCAGCTTTATATTTCCCCCGGACGATAATCCCAGCGTTATACCGCCATCTATCACCGTCGGTGCATAGTTACTTACCGTTTCCGACGTGCCATCCACGTAGCTCACAAGGATTCCTGCAATCCCATACCCCTCTATGCTCGCGTTCAGATTGTTGGTATAGGTAGCAATATCGGTCATCTTTGCCGCCATGGTCTTGCCGGAGGGGATGGTGATGTTCCCCACGGCTCCCGATGTGTTGAGAACACCGTCCTGCGCCGTCCATCCCTGCACGAAGAGGCCGCTGCCGGGCATGACATAGTTGCCCTCCGCATCGAACTCGAATGCGCCGTTCCGCGTGTAGAAGGTCTGGTTGCCTTGGTTCACCACGAAAAGCCCGTTCCCCGACAGGCAGAGATCGGTATTCTTGCCCGTGGACTGCACCGATCCGTCGGTAAAAATCAAATCAATGCTGGAAACATTCGCCCCCAGCCCGATCTGCTTCGGGTTCGTACCACCCAGATTCCCCGTCGGCGAGGACGCCCCTGAGGTCGTTTGGGAAAACGTATCTGCGAAGGTCGTGCGGCTCGACTTGAACCCTGTCGTGTTGACGTTCGCAATATTATTGCCGATGACATCCATCCGCGTTTGGTGTCCCTTCAGACCGGAAACCCCGGAAAACAAAGAACGCATCATTCTGCATCACTTCTCCTTTACATCATGCCGCTCAAAGAATGGCGGCGCTGTCGATATTCGTAAAGATATTTTCTTTTGCGCTCGCACTGTCCAATGCCGTCACGACGGTGCGGTTCTTCACGCTGACCACCATGGCCACATTGTTGTTCATATAGACCAGCGCATCCTTTACGCCTTTTTCCTGCATCCTGTCCACAGCATCCCCCAGTCTTCGGAGGTCATCTTCCGTGAGCTTCACGCCCCGCCGCTCGATACGCGCCTCTGCATGAGAGGAAAACCGGACGCGCTGTGCCCCTATGATCTGTGAAAAGGATGGTTCATTTGATGGGCTTCCCTGTCCTCTGCCGACTGATGCTTTTCCATGCCCGGCTGTGTCCTGCGTCATCTGAGGGACCTTCATCCGCCACCGCCTCCTTTTTGTCACATGTTTTATAACATATTTTAAATTACAGTCTTTATATCGTAATTTACCTATGTTTACTTAATAGATTTTAGAAATTTTATAGCATAATTTGGCAAGTGACCAATAACATATTTAAAAACAGGATTTGTCCTTAAAATATAGGGAGAGGTGATAATGATATGAACAACAAGCTAGTGATTACAAAAAAACTGCGCGGGGAAGACGGCTACAAAGTCTTTTCCATCCGCATCAAAGACGAGACCATTGAGAAAATCAATGACCTTTCCAAGCAGACCGGCCGCACACGGAACGAATTGATCGGCATGTTGCTTGATTTTGCTCTGGAACACAGCGAAGTAGCATCTGAGCGTTAAGGAAACACTGATTCATTCAGCGTTTCCTTAAAAATTGCCATAAAAAAAGAGCGTCGTACACTGTTTCCAATGTACGACGCTTCCGTCTGTGCAAAGATATATTATTTATTTCGCCTCAAGCGCAGCCCATGCGTCATTCGCGCGCTTTACATAGAGATCGCGAATGGCCTTGTTCTCGCCGATGCCGTGCAGATAGACATTCACCTTGTAGCCCGCTGCCTCCAGAATGGACTTATGGGAGTCCGGCTCGCTGCCTGCCATATCATTGGTCGCATGGTCACCTGCCACCATCATGAGCGGAGCCAAGGTAACTTTCTTGATTTTGGTCTTGCGATTTTTCAGGCTGTGCATGACCTTTTCCAGATTCGGCCAGCCCTCTACCGTGTAAACATACACATTCATGCAGCCCATCTCACGCAGACGCGCCTGCATGACGGAATAGTAGGCGTTGGAAATCTGCGGCGTGCCGTGCGCCATGAGCAGAATCGCCTCATCCTTCGCAGGCTTGGGGAACTCGCTGACCAGCGCCTTCATCGTCTCCGTCACATCATCCGCCTGGCCCTCCTGTCCCTGCCAGTACATGAGGGGAGTTCCGCAGGTGATCTTCTTGAACTGATCCTTATAGTTCTGGAAAACTGCCACGTCATACGCGTATTCCATGCCCGGAATGACATCCAGCGTCGTGATGGCGACCCGGGTGTAGCCCTCTGCCTTGAGCTGCTCCAATGCCTCTTCCGGCGTCGGGTACTTGATGCCCTCGTTCTCCGCGATGCGGTCGATGATGATATGGCTCGTGAAGGCCGTGACCACCTTCACACCGGGATGTGCCGCCTGAATGTCCTTGACTGTGGCGTTGATGGTCTTTTCCCGCGTGTCTTTGAAGGTCGTGCCAAAGCTCATGACCACGATGGCATCCTTGTTTTCAAGTCCCTGCAGGCTCGGCGTCTCATGCTTCAGCACGCCGATCTGGGTAGCGGAGAGCAATGCCGCGGTCGGCGCCTTGACCTCCTCGCTCAGCGAATATGCCGCATCCGCCGCAGGGAGCGAGACTCCCAGCAAGGTCGTGCAGGCAAGAGAAGCAACCAACATTTTTTTCCAGTTTTTCATCAAAAAACCCCCTATTGAAAAAATAAAATCCCTTCCGAAAACGGAAGGGAAACACGCAAAATGAGGCGAGAAAACTCGCAAAATCCCCTTCCCATCGCTCGCGGGTATACACATCAATGCAGCTGTGTACGGTGATTGTCAAACAGGCAGTTCTCCTGGCTCCAGTTCATCGCTCCTCCGCGCCTTCCCAAGGCTGCCCCCAGTGACAAAAATGCGGATTTGCTCGCTGCTACAGTGGCGGGACCGCGCTGGCTTTTCCTCCAGCTTCTCTATTGAGTCTCTCGACACCTGTTCCTTCTATATGCAGTTCTGTCTTACGAACACCTTTTATTTTATACCCATAGAGAAAAATTGTCAATCAATGTTCAGAATTCAAGTACAATACTTCCCGAAAATAAAAGCACAGCGCCAAAAAGCCACTGTGCAAAAATAATTCCCTATTCAATGATAATCCGTTCATCCACGTCCTTCAGATGACGGTTGATGGTGGAAAGCCCGCGATAGACCGTGCTGATATCGATATCCTCCCCGCGGTTCTCCATGTATTTTTCCAGCTTGCGCTTCACGCGCTGCAATGCGTTGTCGATGGATTTCACATGGCGGTCCAGATCCACCGCAATCTCCTGATAGGATTTCCCGTCCAGATAGGACATGAGAACACGCCATTCCAGATCGCTGAGGATCTCCTCCATCTTTTTTTCGATATCAATGAATTCCTCACGGCTGATGACAAGTTCCTCCGGGTCCGAAACCTTCGCGCCGGACAGGACATCCAGCAGGGTGCGGTCCGAGTCCTCGCCGTAAATCGGCTT
>CALGGN010000258.1 GCA_937915915.1 uncultured Selenomonas sp.
TCACCCCCACCACCATCTTCGATGGTTCCCCGCCCCCAAGGGGGCGGACATAGCAGGTACATCATACATCCTATCCAGTTCACGGATTCAGGTTTTATTCATACCGCAACGCCTCAATGGGATCGAGTTTGGCGGCTTTTCTGGCGGGGTAGATGCCGAAAAAGAGGCCGATGCCCACGGAGAAGAAGAAGGAGATCAGGATGGGCGCAATGGTGATGACCGTGGAGAAATCGCCCACCACGGAGATGGCCATGGATGCCGCGCAGCCAAGGATGATGCCGATCATGCCGCCGATCACGCTGATCACCACCGACTCGATGAGGAACTGCATCATGATATTGCGGAAGGTGGCCCCCAGCGCCTTGCGGATGCCGATCTCCCGCGTGCGCTCCGTCACGGACACCATCATGATGTTCATGATGCCGATGCCGCCCACGATGAGGGAAATGCCCGCGATGCTGCCCAGCAGCAGGGTAATCATGCCCGTGGTCTGGCTCATGGTCTCCATGAGGCTCGTGAGGTTCCTGACGGTGAAATCGTCTTCCTTGTCCCCCGTGATGCGGTGCCGCTGACGGAGCAGCGTCTCGATCTCGGACTGCGCCTGGTCCATTTTGTCCTGGCTGGCGACCTGCACGTTGATGGACTGCACATAGGTGATGCCGAGCATGCGCTCCTGCGCCGTGGTCAGCGGGATGATCACCACATCGTCCTGGTCCCGCCCCATGCTGGACTGCCCCTTGGAGGCAAGCACGCCGATGATCTTGTAGGGCGCATTGTTCACGCGGATATTCTTTCCCACGGGATTCTCCGTGCCAAAGAGATTCGACGCCACCGTCGTGCCGATGACCGCCACGCGGTTGCGCTTGCTCATATCGCTCTCCGTGATGAAGGAGCCGCTCTGCACCTTCAGCGACTGGATGGACATGTAGTCCGGCGTCACGCCCGTGACGGAGGAATTCCAGTTCTGGTTGCCGTAGACGATCTGATAGGAGCCGCTGACCGTCGGGGAAACGTAGTCGATGTTTCTGACCCGCTTCCGAATGGCCTCCGCATCGTCATATTTCAGGGTAATGGTGGAGCCTGCCGCCGAGCGGACGCCGCCTCGGTTCGCAGACCCCGGCATGATGACCAGCATGTTGCTGCCCAGGCTGGCGATGGAGTCCGTCACGTTCTTGCGGACGCCCATGCCCACGGAAATCATGGCGATGACGGCGCCCACGCCGATGATGATGCCGAGCATCGTAAGCAGGGAGCGCAGTTTGTTCGCCAGCAGGGCGGTCAGCGCCATGCGCATGCTTTCGCTATACAACATCCATGACCACGCCCTTTCCCGCGTCCTTCGTGATGAGCCCGTCCCGCACCAGGAGCTGGCGGCTCGCGCATGCCGCGATCTCCGGCTCATGGGTCACGAGGATGATGGTGCGCCCCAGGGAGTGCATCCGCTCAAAGATCTCCATGATCTCCTTGGTGGATTTCGTGTCCAGATTGCCCGTCGGCTCGTCCGCCATGATGATGTGCGGATCGTTCACCAGCGCCCGCGCAATGCCCACACGCTGCCGCTGTCCCCCCGAAAGCTCGTTCGGCTGGTGGTCCGCCCGGTCCGCAAGCCCCACGGAGTCCAGATAGTGCAGCGCCCGCTCCTTGCGCTCCTTGCCGCCCACCCCTGCATAGACGAGGGGCAGGGCCACGTTTTCCAGTGCGCTGATGCGCGACAGCAGGTTGAAATTCTGGAACACAAAGCCGATTTTCTTGTTGCGCGTCACCGCGAGCTTGTCGTCGCTCAAGTGGGCGACTTCCTCCCCGTCCAGCTTGTAGGAGCCGATGGTCGGACGGTCCAGACAGCCAAGGATGTTCATGAGGGTGGATTTGCCGGAGCCGGAGGGCCCCATGAGCGCCGCGAACTCCCCTTGATGAATCACGAGGTCGATGCCCGCAAGGGCCGCCACCTCCTGATCGCCCACTTGATAGAGCTTCTTGATGCCCTTGAGCTCTATGGTTTCATGTCTTTTCTCTGTCATACCCAAATCCCTGTTACCTCGCTGCCCTTCTCATCATACGGGTGGCGGACCCCCCGGATGACTCACGTTTTTTTTTGTGTCCGACGAAGCCGCCGTATAGGAAATGACGATGTCATCCCCCTCAGAAACGCCCTCCAGGATCTCCACATACTCATCGCTGTAGATGCCGGTCTTCACATAGACCGTTTCCTGCGTCCCGTCCGCATTGAGGCGCAGGACGTAGGAGCCATTCTTGTCCGTTTTCAGCGCAGAAATCGGAACCGCCAGCGCATCGCTCCGCTGGGAGGTGTTGATCTCCACCCGCGCGGTCATGGCAGGCAGCAAAAGCCCCTCCGGATCCTCCACATCCAATGTCACATAGTAGTAGATGACGCTGGCGGAGGAAGAGCTGCTGGTGGAGCTGCTGGTGGAACCGGTGGTGTTCCAGGTATTGCTCACATCCGTCTGGGAAATCTTCGCCACCCGCGCGGTGAAGGTCTTTCCCGAGAAGGCATCCACGGTGAAGGTCGCCATCTGTCCGACCTTGACGTTCCCGATGTCCGTCTCATCAACCTTGGCTTTGATCTGCTTCGCAGAAAGATCCGCAATCCGCAGGATGACCGTCGGGTTGCTCGTCCCCTGCACCGCCATCGTGCCCGGTGTCTGCGGCTCCCCTACCACGATGCCGTCCATCGGCGCCGTGATGATGGTCTCGTTCAGGTTCGTCTGGGTTTCCTCCAGATTGCTCTGAGCCGTCTTATAGTTGTACTGCGCATCCTCCAGATCCTCGTCCGACTTCGCTCCGATCTGGTGGAGATAGAGGGTGCGGTCGTATTTCGAGCGGGTGTTGTTCACCGTGTACTGCGCTTTCTGGAGCTGCGCCTCATAGTCCTTGCCGTCGAGGATGGCGATGGTCTGCCCCGCCGTCACCCGGTCGTTTTCCTTGACCAGCACCTGCTTGATGCGCGCCGTGATCTTCGAGCTCACCTCAACGGATTCCTTCGGCTGGATCGTGCCCGTCGCGGATACCGTGGACTTCATATCCATGCGCACGACCTTCGTCGTCTCCACCGCAGCCGCCTGCTCCGCCTCCTTCTGTCCCGCATAGTAGCGGTATCCGCCGTAGGCGCAGCCCGCCAGCACAAGGACGGCGATCAGTATCTTGACCCAAACATTGATTTTCATTCCGCGATTTCCTTTCTCTGCACGGCTGCCTCATCCGCCGCGAGCGCAGCCTCCTGCGGCCGGAGCGTCCCTTCCGCTTCCCCTGTCCGGACAGCCGGATGGGAGGATGTCTCCTGCGTCACGCGCTCCAGATCCTTTTCTACCTGCTCCGAAAATTGCTCTTTCGCCTTGGCACGCTGCCGCTTTTCCTCCTCGAAGGACTGCTTCAGCATCTCCGCATTCGGCGCCACATCCGACGGCAGCGCCACCTTCAGGGAAAGCTGCTCCGCCGCTGCCTGCTCCCGGTCGGTCAGGCTGATGCCCATGGCGTTTTCCACGGCGGCCTTCCCCGTCACATAGTCGTACTGCGCTTGGATATGCTGGAGCCGCGCCTCGGAAAGCGCCTTCTGGGCGTCCAGCACATCCAGCATGATGCCCTCGCCGGCGCGGTATTTTTCCCGCGCGATATAGTAATCCTCCTCGGCCTGCCCCACCGCATCCCGCGTCGAGCGCAGCTGATCCTCTGCAGCCCGCATGGTGAAATAGGCTTGCCGCAGGGCAAGGTCCACGTTTTCCCGATCCCTATCCAGCGTGAGCTGTGCCACCTCCAGATCCGTCTTCGCGGAATCCACCTGCGCCTTGGTCACGCCGCTGTCAAAGATGTTCCAGCTGGCGGAGACGCCTGCCGAGATCCCGGGGGTACGGCTGCTGCCGGGACGCAGCTCGAAATTCAGGCTCGGCCCCGCGTTCAGATTCACGCTCGGCAGATAGCCCGCTTTCGCCGCCTTCACCGCAAGCTCTTTCTGCTCCACCGTATAGGCATCCACCAGAATGTCCTTCCGATGCTGGAAGGCATAGTCCACGCAGTTTTCCAACGGCATCGAAAAGGCATCGTAGCTGTAGCCTGTCGTCAGCGTCAGCGGCTCCTCCCGGTTGATGTTCAGGTAGTTCCGCAAGGTCGCAAGCATGGCGGCGTGGGCCGTCTGCGCCGAGATCAGCTCGTACTGGGCGTTGGAAAGCTCCACGGAGGAACGCAGCACATCGACCCGCGCTTTGCTGCCCGCGGAAAAGAGCTGGCTCACATTGTCATAATGGGCCTGATAGTTCTCCACGGCCTCCTGCTTCACCGCCACCACCTGCTCCGATGCCAGCGCATCGTAATATGCCTCGATCACGTTGTACTTCAGGTTCTCGCGGTTCCTCGCGGTCCGAAGCTCCGCCACTTTCACGCCAAGCTCCCCGCTCTCGATATTCGCCTGGTTCTTTCCCCCCGAATACAGCGGGAGGCTGGCATTCAGCCCGTTGTTCCACGCAGCGCTGTGCTCTGAGCCTTCCTGCTTGCTGGTCGTAACACTGCTGCTCACAGAGGCCGACAGGCCGTTCTGCCCCTTCGCCCTCCGATATGCCGCATCCGCGCTGTCCTCGCCTTTCTGCGTGATGCGCAGCTCCGTGTTCCGCGTCAGCGCCAGCTCAATGGCGTCCTGCAGCGAGAGGGAAACGCACTCCCCCGGCACCGGCACCCCCAGTGCCAGCATCCCCGCCAAAAGCGCCAGCATTTTTTTTCCACACCGTCGATTCATCCCAACAGCCTCCAGAACTAACCAAGCTTTCCCTTTGATCCCCGCGTTCGAAGAAATTTACAAAACGAAGCTGCTTCCTGCTCCCGAACGCCGCATATGCAGAATCCGCGAACCTTTCCCTTCGCTTGGCAAATATTAGCGGTTTCTGATATATTTTTCCAAAACAGTTACTATAGTATACCATCTATGTTAAAATAAAACCATTGCAACTTTATGCGAAAAACATGAGAATTTCATTAAAAAAGGAGCCATCCATGAAAAATACCCGAAACGCCTACTTTGAGCAGGCGCTCGACCTGCTGCGGCGCTGCTACGGCTACAAGTCCTTCCGCCCCGCCCAGGAAAAGATCATAGAAAGCATTCTCGCAGGTTCCGACACCCTTGCCATCATGCCTACGGGCGCAGGCAAATCCATTTGCTTCCAAGTGCCGGCTCTCCTGATGCCGGGCATCACCCTCGTGATTTCGCCCCTGATCTCCCTCATGAAGGACCAGGTCGACGCCCTGGCCGGGCAGGGCATCCCTGCCACCTATATCAACAGCTCCCTTTCCCATGGGGAAGCCTCCCACCGCATCGCAAGGATCGCCGCCGGGCAGTACAAACTCGTCTATGTCGCGCCGGAGCGTCTGGATACCGGCTATTTCCAGTCCGTGCTGGATCGCGTGGAAATCTCCATGATTGCCGTGGACGAGGCGCACTGCCTTTCACAGTGGGGACACGACTTCCGCCCCAGCTATCTTCGGATCGCGCCCTTTGTCGCAGGGCTGCCGCGCCGCCCTCTGATTGGGGCTTTCACGGCGACCGCCACGCCGGAGGTGCGCGAGGATATCGTGAGGCTCCTCCGCCTTTCCCGCCCCGCCATCCACGTGAGCGGCTTCGACCGCCCCAATCTCTATTTTGCGGTCAAGCGCGGAGAAGACAAGAAGAAATTCGTCACCCATTACGTGAAGAGCCATCCCCATGATGCAGGCATCGTCTATGCCGCCACCCGCAAGGATGTGGATGCGCTCTATGAGCATTTCAAAAAGAAAAAGCTCGCCGCTGGGCGCTACCATGCGGGGCTTTCCGACAAGGAACGGGCCCAGGCCCAGGATGATTTCCTCTATGACAACGTACAGGTCATCGTCGCCACCAACGCTTTCGGCATGGGCATCGACAAGTCCAATGTGCGCTATGTGATCCACTACAATATGCCCAAGAATATCGAGGCCTATTATCAGGAGGCCGGGCGTGCGGGGCGCGACGGCGAGCCGGGCGAGTGCATCCTGCTCTACTCGCCGCAGGACACCATGACCCAGCGCTATCTCATCGATGTCTCCACGGACAACGAGGAACGCAAGCGCCACAACCTGAACCGTCTGCAGAAAATGGTGGACTACTGCCATACCCCCGAATGCCTGCGCGGCTTCATCCTGCACTATTTCGGGGACAGCCAGAGGATGGAGGAATGCGGCAACTGCAGCTGCTGTCAGACATCCAAGGACAAGGTCGATGTCACCATCGATGCCCAGAAGGTCTTTTCCTGCGTCTACCGCATGCACGAGCGCTACGGCCTCACCCTTGTCGCGCAGGTGCTCAAAGGCTCCGGCGACAAGCGCGTGCGCGAGCTGCACCTTGACGAGCTCTCTACCTACGGGCTGTTCCACGAAAAAAGCATCCCGGATATCAAGCTCATGATCCAGCGCTTCATCGCGACGGATTACCTTGCCTATACGGAAAGCGAATACCCGGTGATCCGCCTGCAGCCCGTTGCCTATGAGGTCCTGCGCGGCACGCGCCAGGTCTTCCAGTCCCTTCCCAAAAGCGAGGCCCGGACCGAGGCGCCGCCGCAGCTCTTCGACTTCCTGCGCGCTCTCCGCAAGGAACTCGCCACCCGCGACCAAGTGCCGCCCTACCTCATCTTCTCCGACGCCACCCTCCGCGACATGGCATCCGTCAATCCCAAAAATCTCGATGAAATGCTCGAAGTCAAAGGCGTGGGCGAGATGAAGCTGCAAAAATACGGACAGGATTTTCTCGACTGCATTTTAGAGCATCAAACGGAATCCAAATAGGAAGATGGCTGGCCGATAAAATTTCTAACGTAGGGTAGTATGACTTGCAATCACCGTCCACCCGTGCTACAACATAGGCAAAAGAAAGCGCACTGCTGTAACAGTGCGCGGGTTGCTGGTAAACGGTCAGCCCCTCAGTAGATAGACTAAGCACGAAAAGCCGCCTACGAGCGTTGTGGCGGCTTTTCTCATGCCTTGAAGAACAGGATTAACGCAATCACGGCTAAGAGCCGCGCGAAAAAATCGTACTTGTTCATGGGCAACGCCCCCTTTCAGGGGCATGATTGACCGCCTACCGTTTCGTAGCTTGAAAATTTTTACAAATAAGGAAATATCTGGGGGAGAGGCATATACATTGGTACGCAACCATCGTTTTCCGTAGATTTAAAAACAGCTCGTTCAGAAAGTACATGGAAACCATTTTTTTGATAGAAGCATAATTGTTTAGGACGATTAATCGAAAATAAAATAACCGCCTCTACACCCAATGCATATTCACGTAAGTCCATAATATCTTGAAGGACTTGTGAAAGGATATAATCAGAATATTTTTCCCCTTCTTCTTGAAAAAGTTTACCTTGATACGCTGTAGCAATAGCAAATCGAGCAATCTCTACGGACGGAACAACATGAAGAATTTCATCACCTGAATACTGATGTGGAGCTGTATATTGAAAACAACTTGCCTTTAAAGATGCGTAACCAATAATAGTATCATGGTTATCTCCATCGATATAGACTTTAGTAAAAGCCATACCTCTTTCGTGAAAACTTAAAGCTTCATCACGAAGAAAGAATGACATTGTTGCATATTCTGTGTCGCCACAATCAAAGATTTTTAGCTTATTTTTGTTAACATCAGTAATAAACAAAGCATCAACGGCCATAGCGACGATTGTGTCCTTCTCGTGACTGTTTATTGACTCTTAATTCACATCTTCGTTTATAGGCTTCTAAAAGACGATGACCTGCACTTCCGGGGGACGGAGTTTGAGATTCGGCAAAAATACGAGCAACACGTATACCGTCTTCCCCCTTCGCAACTGGAAAAGGTTGATTAGTTATAGATACCATATATAACACCCCCTATATAGTTAAATGTTACCATAAACTAAAAATGAAGACAACTATGCAAAAGGCTTTTGTTTATCTTTGATATACAGATGTATTTGTAAAGAGAATAGCTATAAATTTTTCTGTAGAGCTTCAAAGGGGCTTACCCATACTAAACAGCGAAAGACCAGAAATTGCTGATAACATCAAAGTATAAATCGCTTCGCTGCAAAAAATAAATAATCGGTGCAGTGTCCAAATAGATAGTCTTATAGCCTGTCATTGGCTCTTAACTCCTTTATGTATGCGTCTGCCGCCTGACCTTTGCTAAGCTCTGTCTGCATGACGAGCGACATCATATCGGACACCTTGCGTTTCGGTTTTTCCAATTGTACGGTGGAATCAAGAATCGTGACAATGACAGATCTGCCATTGTACTGGCTGAGATCCGTGCCGTTGAGGCTGATGGCACTGTCTGCCACCTGTCCCGCGAATGCTATCATGAGGCCCACCTCCTCTATGCACGCCCTTGTTCCTCAATCTGCCTGCGAACGCTTTCCTGCGTCGGGGGCGTGTAAGCAGGTTCGTCTGCCGACGGCGCGGATGCTTTTGCTTCTGCGTCCTGCCCTGCTGTCTTAGCTGGCTTTTCCGTATTTTGCCCTGCTTCGGGCTGTGCAGGCGTTTCTGCCGATGCTGCCGGCTGCACCGCAGTTGTCTGCGGCGGTTCAGGGGATGGTGCCGGAGCAGCTGCCGGGGCCGGCGGCGCGGGCTTTTCCGGCTCATTGAGCGCGGACTGCAAGGCACTCGATGCCTTGCGGAATTCCCGCAATCCCTTTCCTACCGCACGCCCCACCTCCGGCAGCTTACCGGGACCGAAAATAATCAGCCCCACAATCAAAATCACCACGAGCTCCGGAATGCCAATACCGAACATTTGCCATACCTCCCAAGGAACTGTGAAACTCCGTTCTTTCTAATTCAAAAAATCTAAAAATTGCGTTCTCCGATAAAATCCGCCACCATGACGAATGCCTCCCGGATCTCCTTGGGCAGGCTTTCCGGCAGGATCTTTTTCGCCTGCTCCAGATACGCATCTGCCTTTTCCTGCGCAAAGTCCACGCCATCCGAAGCCTTCACGATTTCAAGCGCCTTTTCCACCATTGCATCCGTCATCTCGGGATCCGTCACGATCTCCCGCAGCTCTTTTGCGTCTGCGCTGCCCGTCAAGGCACGGATCACCGGCAGTGTCACAATGCCTTGGCGAATATCGTTGCCCGCGGGCTTTCCGATCTGCTCTGAGGTCTCCATGATATCCAGCAGATCATCCGTAATCTGGAAGGCCATCCCGATGGAATGCCCGTAGACCGCCAGACGCTTCGTGTCCTCGTCCGCCATCCCGCCGACCACGCCTCCAAGCTCACAGCAGATTTCCAGAAAATCCGCCGTCTTCTTGGAAATGCGGTCATAATAGTCCTCCAGATCGCAGGATGCCTGGTATACCTGCTGATCCTGCAGGATTTCCCCTGTGCTCAGATTGCAGACCAGCTCCGCCAGCCGCTTCGATACATAGGAGCCGTAGTCATGCTCCGCAATCAGCCGAAAAGCGCGCGCAAAGATGAAGTCTCCGCTCAGAATGGAAATTTGGTTGCCCCATTTCGCATTCGCCGTCGGCTTTCCCCGCCGCGTATCTGCCTCATCAATCACATCGTCATGCACGAGGGATGCCGTATGGATCAGTTCCAGCGCTGCCGCCAGAGGCAGCATGCGCCCCAGGTCGAAGTCTTTCCCTCCGTGGGCCGCCAGCAGGGAAAGCGCCGGGCGGATGCGCTTCCCACCCGCAGTCACCAGATGCGTCCCAATCTCCGTCACCAGCTCCTGCGGCGCCGTCACCGCCGCCAGCAGCGTCTCCTCCAGCTGCTCCAAATCGCCTTTTATCACATCAAACATCGGGTTTGACAAAATCCATCACCTACAAAATATAATCAATGCTTCCATTGTACTACAAGTTTCTCCGTTTGTCATGCCAACGACGGACTGCAAAACTGCCTGCACCTCACGGGCCAATGTCACTAACTTAAGGAAACACTGATTAATTCCCTTTTGCCCTTGCCGAGTCTTTTTCTGTCATG
>CALGGN010000259.1 GCA_937915915.1 uncultured Selenomonas sp.
GATCTCCTTGAAGCTGCGCTGGCTGAACAATTATACCTCCATCATTTCCAGTATTCAGCCCTTTGTCTTGACCTTGATCTTGTATTGGATTGCTGTTTATGGCATGAATGAGGTGGGACCGGACGGGAAAACTGTCAAGACAGGCATCGGCTATGCCCAGTTCATTGCCTTCAATGCGGCCTACTCCAGCTTCAACGGGGTCATGGGAGGCGTCATCGGTCTGGTGAGCCAGTATTTTGCCATCCAGCCGCAGCTGGAGAATCTGCGGCCGATTTTGAAGGCTGTGCCGGAATTTACCGAGGAAAAGCGGGATGCAGGCCCCATCAGCGGCTCCATCGAAGTAAGTCATCTGTCCTTTGCCTATACCCATCTCGTGCCGGACGCAAAGGGCGAGGTGATGGAAACTGAGGGTGAGGATGTCGTAAAGGATGTGAGCTTTTCCGTCGTTGCGGGGGAGAATGTGGCCATTGTGGGCAAATCCGGCAGCGGCAAGAGCACCTTGGTACGCCTGCTCTTGGGCTTTGAAACGCCGAAAAAAGGCAGCATTTACTTTGACGGTCAGGATCTGACGGAGCTTTCTCTGCCTTCTGTCCGCGCCCAGATGGGGGTCGTATTGCAAAACGGTCAGCTGATGACAGGCGATATCTATACCAATATCGTGGGCAGCAAGCTTCTGACTCAGGATGATGCCTGGGCGGCGGCCGAGGCTGCAGGGATTGCTGAGGACATAGCCGAAATGCCGATGGGGATGCAGACGGTGATCAGTGAGGGCAGCTCCAACATTTCCGGCGGCCAGCGTCAGCGCATTCTCATTGCCAGAGCGTTGGTGGGAAAACCTGCCATTTTGATATTCGATGAAGCGACCAGCGCCTTGGACAATCGTTCCCAGGCCATTGTTACCCGCAGTCTGGATGCCCTGAAGACTACCCGTATCATTGTAGCGCATCGTCTGTCCACCATTCGCAATTGTGACCGGATTATCGTCATGGATGAAGGCAGGATTGCCGAAAGCGGTACCTTCAAGGAACTGGTGGACAAGGGCGGTCTCTTTGCTGATTTGGTGAAGCGGCAAACGATGGGGGCTTAGGGCGTGTTGATTAATTCACTCAGCCCATCTTCGCGGGTCTTGACTGCCCCTGCTGCGTTGACAAATCCTCAGCATAGCACCACTATGCCTGCGGTTTGTCGCCTTGCATGGACAGCCAATCCCCACAAATCTGGACTAAGCTCATTTAATCAACACGCCCTAATAGGAAGGTGATACGCATGAAGATCAATCGTTTACTTTTGTCGGGGGCCATAGGCTGCGCCCTGGCGTTTCAGCCTCTGGCCTGCGGTGCAGAGCCCGTGCGTCTGACCCTGGCTGACAGTATCCATATGGCGCTGGAGAGTGATGAAAGCATAGAATCTGCCGAGGCGCAGCGGGAAGCCAGCGAACATGCCTTTTATGCGGCCAGACGCAGCAATGGCCCTTCCGTTAATTGGAGCTCACAGGCTTACAGGATCGGAGGCAGGGATTATCAAGCGTCGAATGACGCCCATGATGCCTATGGCTCTCCCCATACGGTCACGCAGACCGCCGTAATCGGTTATCTGATGAACGATCCCGACTACCCCGTTGTATCTGAGCAGACAGGCACGGTGGGCAGCCATGCCTATCATAATACCTTCGCCAACAGCTGGAATCTTACGGTGCCCCTGTACACCGGGGGACAGCTGGAGGGCCGGATCGACGCAGCCCGCTATCAGCTCAACCGTGCGGATTTGGATACGGAAAATACCAGACAGGAGGTACGTTATCGCGTGGCTGAGGCCTATGCCAATGTCATCTACAGGGAAAATATGGCGCTCGTAGCGCAGGAAGCTGTGAATAAAGGCAATACACAGTTGGAGCTTGTTCGTGCCATGTTTGAGGAAGGCTCTGTCGCCGAGGCGGATTTGCTCATGATGAAGGTGAATGTTGCCAATTATCAGCAGACACTGGTATCGGCCAATGCCGCCGTGGAGATAGCCAAAGCTACGCTGGCCGCCGCCGTGGGCTTGCCTCAGGACAGTGATGTGGAGCCGATGGATACGTTTTCCTATGAGCCTTATCACAGAACCTTGCCGGAATGTGAAAGCTATGCTTTGGAGCATCGGCCGGATGGTCTGGCGGCCGATTATGATATCAAAACCGCAGAAGCGCAGAAAACCTCGGCTGCAGCGGGCTATCATCCGCAGGTATCCGTGGCGGGCAGCCAAGCCATAGCCAGCAACAGCCCCTTCCGCAGTGAACGCAGCAATGCCTGGTCCCTGGGGCTGGCCTTTTCCTGGAATGTCTTTGATAATGGCGTAACGGCGGAAAATGTCCGTCAGGCAGAAGCGACGACCAATGCCTATGAAGCTGCCAAACGAAAAATCAAGAAAAGCATCTTGTTGGAAACCCGCTCCGCCTATGTGCAGATGAAGGCGGCCGAAACCAACATCGCTACGACCAAGGTTGCCGTGCAGCAGGCTGAGGACAGCCATATCATTGCCCAGGTGCGCTACGAGGAAGGTGTGGACGGCCTTTTGCCCGTAACGGATGCCCAGGAGAAGCTTGCCCAGGCCCGCTCCAATTATCAGACGGCCCTGTATGAGTACAATCTCAGCCGCTCCATGCTGGAAAAGGCCATGGGCGTGCCGGTAAAATTTGATGCCAAACGCTATCGGGAGCTGACCATGGCAGGCGCGTCGGCCAATCGAGCGGAACGGGAAGCCAGCCTCCATCAGGAAAAAGCGGCTGAAAAATAAGGCGGCAGGACAGTGAGGTGAAGTCGTTATGAACGCATCATTGATGAACAAAAACAGTGCATATTGGGGCAGGCTGGCTGTGGCTGCAATTACGGAGCCGGAGGCCCTGACGGAACTGTATGAATATTATTTTCCACGGGTTTACCAGTACATATGGAAGAAAACCGGGGACAGCAGTCTGGCGGACGAGCTGGTAAGCGATACCTTTATGCGCATGTATGAACATCTTGACCAATTTGACCCGCAGCGGGGCGCCTTTTCCACCTGGCTCTTTCGCATTGCGCAAAACAGCATCAATAAGTATTATGGCAGCAAGAGCTATGCCATGACGGCCCCCTGGGATGAGGAATTCGATCCGGCAGATCCCCATGCGATTTCACCGGAAAAACAGGCTTTGAGCATGGAGCGCAGCGAGGAATTAAGAAATGCCATACAGAAGCTGCCGCAGCGTCAGCAGCAGATTTTGGAAATGACCTATTGGCTGGAGATGAACTCCAATGAAATTGCGGAAAAACTTGGCTCAACCCCCGGCTCGATCCGGGTGTCCCTGAATCAGGCTCGGAACAGGCTGAGAGAGATGCTGGAAGAAAAATAAAAAATGTGATTAACACTGCTGATTCTTGGGGATATAAAGAGCAAAGACATAGAGAACAAGAGAAAGGGGCGGGAGACGATGGGCAAGATATCTTTAGACCGGGAACTGGAAGCATTTGACTTTTCCCGGATTCATCCGGTAAGGGAGGAGCTGCTTGATCAGTTGCTGATGATGCAGCGCAGCAGAAATCATGGCGGCGATCTCAGAAGCCGTTTGCAGGCGGCCAGATTGGCGGAAGAGGAACTGGACTGGGTAGCCGCCGCGCGGGGAATCGAACAGGACCCTGACAGCGATAGGTAAGGAAGTTAGGAAGCCGGCATATTCTCATTATGATGATGGTGGCATAGAATATAAGTATTTTCAGGGTTCACTCAAATATGAATTCAAAGTGATCAATGGTACCGTTGTCGATATCGACTGCGACTCCATACGACGATTGAGCATGTGATTCGTCCTTTATCAACGGCAAACAGGTCTCCCAATATGACGCGTGGCTGCACGCGGAGCAGGTTGTGGGCAAGCACTTGAAGCGCGCGGATTGGGATTGGTAACGAACTTACAAGACACCAGAAAAGTCTCCCATGCACGGACAGGATGAATCCAAGCATGGGAGACTTTTCTAATGTCATAATATAACCGCATCGATTTCCGTTTCGAGTTCTACCTCGGAAAAAATAATATTAGTGACAGTCTCTATTATATCTGAGGGAGCATCTTCTACATACTTAAACTGACGGCTTTGCAAATCTAAAGAACGGATATGTTCACACAAAATTACGCCTGTGGTATTCGTTCTGTTATCCAGTGGTATATGCAGAGGGAAATGATTGTCAGTATTGGTTATAGGACAAACCAAAACAAGATTTGTTCTTCGGTTAAACGTGTTGTTGCTTACAACTAATGCGGGTCTATATCCTGCCTGCTCATGACCTTTTTGCGGATTAAAGTTGACCTTGATAATATTGCCTTGTTTTACCATATTTCATTCCCCACGGGCTCTCCCCAGTCTATTTCTTGTGGATGGTATGTTCCTGTATATCCCTCGAACAATTCTTTTATGGTCTTCCTTTTCCTTGGACGAGCAGGCTCTATAATCAGTTTATCTTCCTGCCTGGAAAGAATAAGCTGGTCATCAACTTTCCAATTTAATTCCCGAAGCAGTTGTTTCGGCAAACGGAATCCTTGGCTGTTTCCCCATTTCTGCAATGCGGCGGTTTGCATATTGAACACCCCTCTTTTTTGTATATCCTTAGTATATACAAAAGATGAAGTAATGTCAAGACTAAAGGAAACACTGATTAAAGCGGTCGTCCAGATTGGCGTGGATTGCTTGTTCCTCCCAAGGAGACAAACCGCAGTCATAGTGGTGCTATGTCGAGGATTTGTCGACGCAGGGAGGACAAGCAAGACACGTCAAGATGGGCGGGCGAATTAATCAGCGTTTCCTAAATTCGTGGCTTGAGCTTAACGGTGTTGCACATACAATGGATTGTGTCATAAGGCTGCCCCGGTAAGAAAAGGACAAAATACCGGGGCAGCCGCTCTATTTTGTCCATATACAGCGAACATCCAACCAAGAAAGAGGACTTTGACTTTCCGTTGTATAATAATAGGTATAGAACAACGAACAGGAGGGATTTTCTTGGCGGTGACGAAACTGGAATTGACATGGGTGGGCAAGGACGAGCCCATGCAGAAGATTGAGCCGCGACTGCTGCTGCATGATAAAGAGAAGTCCTATGGCGAGGCGGGGACGGGCAATCTGCTGATCCACGGGGACAATCTGCTGGCGCTCCGGGCATTGCTGCCAAAGTATGGCGGGCGGGTGAAGTGCGCCTATGCGGATGTTCCTTACAATACGGGATCTGCCTTCGAGCAATATGACGACAATCTGGAGCATAGCACATGGCTGAATCTGATGAGACCGCGGCTGGAAATCATTTGGAACCTATTGAGTGTCAATGGAAGCTTGTGGATTAGCATAGACGATAACGAGGTCGCTTATCTGCGCATCTTGTGTGATGAAATTTTTGGCAGGAACAATTTTGTTTGCACAATAATATGGGAAAAAAGAAAGAGCAGGGAGAACAGAAGAGCGTTTTCTTTCAAGCATGATTATATAATCGTTTACGCAAAAAACAAAAGTGCCTTTGAAGAGGATAGAAATCCTGTTGAATTGACGAAAGACGTTCTGAAACGATATAAAAATCCTGATAACGACATAAGAGGTAATTGGCAGTCTGTTGCAATAACTGCGCAAGCTGGACATGCTGTAGCTTCACAGTTTTATGAAATAACGACTCCCTCGGGGAGAAAAATTTTGCCTCCGCCTGGTAATTGTTGGCGCTTTACCAAGCAGCGTTTAGACGAGTTGATTGCAGACAACAGAATATGGTTTGGGGAAAATGGAGCAAATGTTCCACGGCAGAAGAAGTTTTTGTCAGAAAATGACAATCCTGGATTGACACCCGAAACCATTTGGTATGCTGATGACGTAGGCACTAACGATGGTGCAAAACGTCATTCGGTGACGCTGTTTGCTGACAATGTTTTTGAAAACCCTAAGCCGGAGGAGCTTATCCAACGCGTTTTGCAAATTGCCTCCAACGAGGGAGATCTGGTGCTGGACGCTTTCCTTGGCTCCGGCACCACCGCCGCCGTAGCCCACAAGATGAACCGCCGATATATCGGCATTGAGATGGGCGACCACTGCTATACCCATTGCAAGGTGCGGCTGGACAAGGTGGTGGACGGCGAGCAGGGCGGCATTTCCAAGGCCGTAGGCTGGACCGGCGGGGGCGGCTATGACTTCTATGAGCTGGCTCCCACCCTGCTGAAGGAGGATGCCATCGGGGAGCTGGTCATCAACAAAGAATACGATGCCGACAAGCTGGCGGCGGCAGTTGCCCTCCATGAGGGATATACCTACTGCCCCGACCAAAAGGTGTTCTGGAAGCAGTCCCAAGGGACGGAGCATTCCTTCCTCTACGTCACCACCAAGCATATCACCGCTGCTTACCTTGCCAGCATCCAGCAGATGATGACAGATAAAGAGTTCCTGCTTGTTGCCTGCAAGTCCTTTGATGAGGGGGCGGACAAGGGAACGGCGCAAATCCGTATCAAGAAAATCCCTCAGATGCTTCTGGGAAGCTGCGCCTTCGGGCAGGAAGACTACGCTTTGAATATCGTGCGTCCGCCACAGTATGAGGACGAGGAAAGCGAGGCTGAGGACGATGAAGGCTGACCTGCGTTTCCTGCAATACACGCCGGACTTTATCAGTGGCACCATGTCCCTGCGAGAGCCGCAGCGGATTTCCTTGGAGATTCTGGCGAAAATCCTTCAAGCCGTACCGCCGGAAAAGGGCATCGACCTCAAGGACGCCTTGCAGAAGGTGCATGGGCTTTATCCCACCTGCACGGACTTCGAGAGGGAGTTCCTATCCCTCACGTTCGCACTGGCGACAGGCGTAGGCAAGACACGCCTGATGGGGGCGTTCATCACCTATCTCTATACCCGGTACGGGCTGAAAAATTTCTTCGTGGTTGCTCCCAACATCACCATATACAACAAGCTGCATAGTGACCTCTCCCATTCATCGAGCCCCAAATATGTGTTCAAGGGACTTGCCTGCTTTAGCTGGCCGCCCGCCATCTACCACGACGACGACTATCGGGACAAGAACGGCGATATCTCCTTCGGGGACAGTATTTCCATCTACATCTACAACATCTCGAAGTTCGACTCCGAGACTGCCAACATGCGCCGCTTGAACGAGCGGCGGGGAGAATCCTTCATCGGCTACATGGCGGGACTTCCTGACCTTGTGCTGATTATGGATGAATCCCACCACTACCGGGCGAAAGCCGGGATGCAAGCGCTCAACGATCTGAAACCCGTACTGGGTCTGGAACTGACGGCGACGCCGCTGGTGTCAGGCAAAGGCGGCAGGCAGGAGAAGTTCCGAAACGTGGTGTATGAGTTTCCGCTCTCGGCGGCCATCGAGGCAGGCTACACCCGCACGCCCTATGCCATGACCAGAAGCAACATCGAGAGTTTCGGCTTTGGCGAGGAAGAGCTGGATCGTGCCATGATCGATGACGGCATAGGGCATCACGAGAAAGTCAAGGTGCATCTGGCAGCGTATGCCAGCAATCACAGCGTCCGCCTCGTGAAGCCCTTTGCCATGATTGTCTGCAAGGACACCGACCACGCCCGGTCCGTCTATGACTACGTCACCTCCGATGATTTCCGGCAGGGCAGCTACAAGGGAAAGACCCTGCTCATCCATTCCAAGCAGGGAGCGGCAGCCAAGGCGGAGAATGTCGCACGGCTGGCCGATGTGGAGCGGGCGGACAACCCCATAGAAATCGTCATCCATGTGGACATGCTCAAAGAGGGATGGGATGTCAACAACCTCTACACCATCATCCCCCTGCGCACCGCCGCATCGCGAATCCTGCGGGAGCAGATGGTGGGACGCGGGCTGCGCCTTCCCTACGGGGAACGCACCGGCGACCGCATGGCGGATATGGTCATGCTCACCGCCCATGACAACTTTGCCGAGCTTGTCAGGGAAGCCCAGAGCGGCGAGAGCATCTTCCGCCGTGGCAACCTCATCGAGGCGGACAAGCTGCCCGACGAGAAGCCCAGCCCCCAGCAGATGCCGCTGTTTCAGCCGAAACCGGAAGATTTGTCCGAGGCGCACAGAAAACTGGGCATCCAGCAGGAAACGGAGGAGACCCGCAAGGCCATACGGGCGGTAAGCGCCGCGGCGCAAAAAGCCGTGCAGTCGAAGATGAAAGAGAAAAAATCAGCGGATTTGGAGACCAAAGACAAGCAGGATATCTCCAAGAAGGTCATCGAGGAAATCAAAGCAAAAGAGGACTATGGCGCTGTATTTGAACGCAATCAGGATGCCTTCGCAGCCTTCACAGCCTTCGTGGCGGAGCAGACCGAGGCGTACACCGCGAAGACCAAGGAGAGGTTCATCCCTATCCCCCAGCTTGCCATTACCAGCACGGGAGGCGGCGAATACATTTTCGATGCGTTTGACCTTGACCTGACAGAGTTCCGCCATACACCCCTCTCCACCGAACTGATCCGGCAGAATCTGGTAGACGCACGGGACGCAGAGAGGGATGCATCGAGCAAGATCGCCTTTGCCGCCGAACGTCCCGTCAACTGCATCGTACAAATCCTGCGGGAAAAGCCTGTCATCGACTATGAGCAGTGCGGTGAGCTTGTCGTGAGGCTCGTCCAGTCCGTCTGCCGGCACTACACGGAGCAGCATGGCTACGAAGATATGCGGAACATTGTCATGATGTACCGGCAGGATATTGCGGGCAAAATCTACCGGCAGATGATGCAGCACTTCCATAAGACGGAGGAAATGTTCTCCTACGATATCGTGAAGGTCAAAGATTTCAATATGCCCCAAGAGCTGTTCGGCGGCTCTGAGCTGGATGTGTTCTCCCCCGACGTCAAAGCGGACGGCATCCGCTCCGTGGTTTTTACGGGGATAGAAAAAGGAGTCTTCGACCGGGCAAAGTTCGACAGCCTTCCGGAGCTGACTTTCGCCCGCCTCTGCGAACAGGACGGCAAGGTGCTGAGATGGCTCCGTCCCGCCCCCTCCGACTTCGACCTCAAGTACGGCAGGGGACATAGTTACGAGCCGGACTTCGTGGTGGAAACCGCCGACAAATGCTACCTGGTGGAAGTCAAGGGCGAGGACAAGCTGAACGATGCAGGAGTGCTGGCTAAGAAGGAGCTTGGCATGAGATACTGCCGGACAGCCACCGCCGTGTGCCGCGAGCTGCACTACAAACCATGGGAATATGTGTTCATCCCGTCAAAGCAGGTGCAGCCCACTTCCAGTCTGGAATACCTTTGCGGGCAGTTCGTTTTTGACATTTTATGAAGGGAATTTCTTGTTTTGTGGCGAACGTAAAAACAGACGCATCATTGGCGCTGTGCCGTTTTGTGCATCGAAAAGCAAAGGGGACTTGGGATTAACCGTTCACAGCGATGAACATTTTGGTAAGAGGTGATATTATGTTTAAAAAATTTTCTTTCCTGCTGCTGGCCGTTTTTAGTGTGGCGTTCATCCTTACGGGGACAGAATGTGCCTTTGGGGAAGCGGTGCATCTTGCTGCCGATTCGCCCTTTATCCGCTATTACGGACGTTGGGAAATGAAGGATCAGACGGCCTTGACCGGGCAGGGTGCAACCTATATTCGCGCTAAATTTACCGGCAGCAGCGAGCTGCGGGCAGACTTGAGCGGAAAAGGGGTATTCTGGGAGTACAGCATAGACGGCAGAGCCTTTCAGCGTCTGGAAGTAAAAGGCAATGGCCCGCTTACCTTGGGCAAGGGATTGACCAAGGATGAGGAACACATCGTGACCCTTGTCCGTTCTACCGAAGGCCAGGCAGGTATCAGCGAGTTCAGGGGATTTATCCTGGAAAAGGGCGGCAGGTTTATTTCGCCGCCTCAGGACAAAAAGCGGCGGCTGGAATTTGTGGGGGATTCCATTACCGCCGGTGCCATAAACTTAATGCCCTACAACGGCACGAATTATTATGTTTCCGAGGACGGCAATATGTCTTATGCTCCGCTG
>CALGGN010000260.1 GCA_937915915.1 uncultured Selenomonas sp.
GTCTCAGCTTCTTCGAGGTCATCACGACACGCTTCAGCAGATTGATATTCTCAAGGGATTTTCCCGTCCCCTCGCCAACGCAGGAAAGCGCGTCCTCGGACACCAATACGGGCATCCCCGTTTCCTGCGCGATGAGCTTGTCCAGATTCTTCAGCAATGCGCCGCCGCCTGTCATCATGATGCCATGATCCATGACATCCGCCGCAAGCTCGGGCGGTGTCCTTTCCAGCGTCCCCTTGACCGCCTCGATGATCTTATAGATTGGCTCATTGAGCGCCTCGCGGATTTCCCGTGCCTGGATGTTCAATGTCTTCGGCAGTCCGCTCACAAGGTCGCGGCCGCGGATGTCCATCGAATGATCGGCTTCCGGCGTCACGATTGCCGTTCCGATGGTGATCTTGATTTCCTCTGCGGTGCGCTCGCCGATCATGAGATTGTACATCTGCTTGATATAGCGCACAATGGAATCATCCATCTCATCGCCCCCGATGCGGATGGACCGGCTAGTCACGATGCCGCCCAAAGAAATGACAGCGATCTCCGTCGTACCGCCGCCAATATCCACGACCATGCTGCCCGTCGCTTCCTCCACGGGAAGCCCTGCTCCGATCGCAGCCGCCATCGGCTCCTCGATAAGATACGCCTCACGCGCGCCTGCCTGCTGCGCCGCATCAATGACAGCGCGTTTCTCCACCTCCGTCACGCCGGACGGCACGCCCACCACGACGCGCGGACGCACAAAGGATTTCGTGTTCATCGCCTTGCGGATGAAGTATTTCAGCATAGCCTGCGTCACGTCAAAGTCCGCGATGACGCCATCCTTCATCGGACGAATGGCAACAATATTTCCAGGCGTCCGCCCGATCATCTGCTTTGCCTCCTCGCCGACGGCCAGCACATCCCCCGTATCGCTCTTGATGGCAACCACAGAAGGCTCCCTCAGCACAATGCCGCGCCCCTTCACATGCACCAATGTATTCGCTGTTCCCAAATCAATCCCCATATCATGGGACAAACCGCCAAAAAGACTCCACATGTAACAAAAATCTCCCTTCACCGTCAAAAATAAAGCAACTATGAAAGTCTGCAAATTTTCCATCAAAATGAGTGCTGTATTTTTACAGCACTCATAATTTATCATATTTAAGTTCCGTTTGCAATATGACTCCCCAATGTATTCATGAAAAAGCGGAATTTCTACGCCTGAGCCAGTGCTTTCCCGAAATCCTCCAGCAAATCCTCTTGATCCTCGATTCCGACGCTTACCCTTACCATGTCCTCCGTGATACCCGCACGCTCCTTTTCCGCCTCGTCGGAATGGAGGTAAATCGTGGATGCGGGGTGGATGACCAGTGTTCTGGCATCGCCGATATTGGACGCATTGAGGGCGAGGGAGAGACCGTTGATAAATCGGAAAGCCCTCTCCCTGTTTCCCAGGCGCAGGGTCAGCATGATGCCATAGCGATCGTCGAATTGCCGCTTAGCAAGGGCATGGTCGGGATGCTCCGGAAGACCGGGATAGTTGACCGTCACCGAGTCCTTTTCCTTGCAAAAATTTGCCAACGCCATGGCGTTTTCCGATGCCCTCTCCATGCGAAGAGCCAATGTGTCCAGACCAATCCCCGTCAAGTATGCGTTGAAGGGGGACATGGCGCTGCCGAAATCCGCCCGCATACGCCCACCGAGACGCGCGAGATACGCCATAGGACCAAACGCGGCAAATTCCCCCAGCTTGGGAAATTTCTTGCCGTCCCAGAGAAATTTCCCCGCTACCACGATGCCGCCGACGGAGTTCCCGTTGCCATTGATGGCCTTGGATGTGGAGTGGATCACCACATCCGCTCCCAAGGACAGAGGCCGCACCAGATAGGGTGTCGTCACCGTGCTGTCCACAAAGAGGGGCAGCCCGTGGGCATGAGCCACCTCAGATATCGCGCCAATATCCGCCACATCCAACTTAGGATTGCCGATGGTTTCCGTATAGATCAGCTTCGTTCTCTCCGTCAGGCAGGCAGCAAATGCCTCCGGCTGATTATTTTCCGCATAGCGAACAACGACACCGTAGGATGCAAGCTCACGAAAAAGGGAACTCGTCCCGCCAAACAGAGATCCGCTGGCCACCAGTTCGTCACCGGCGCCCAGGATGTTCAGGATGGACATGGACACAGCCGCCATGCCTGAGGCAAAGGACATTGCGCCCAATCCTCCCTCAAGGGACGCCACGCGCTGCTCCAAAGAGGACAGCGTCGGATTTCCCACGCGGGTGTAGACAAAGCCGGGCTTTCTCCCCACAAAGATATTTGCCATATCCTCTGCAGTTTCCCGTGCGAAAGCCGTCGTCTGGTAAAGGGGCGCTGTGGTGGCGCCCGTCGCTCTGTCCGGCGGGAATGCCTCATGGAGCAATCTGGTGGCAAACTTACGGCTCATGAGAGAGCACCTTTTTCCACGAAAAGGGTGTAGGTGCCGTCCTCGTTTTGAGAAAGCTCCAACACCTTATGCCCCTCCTCTTTCAGACTGCGGGGCACGTTCTGCACCGGCTCCCCATCGTTTAAGTGCACTTCCAAAATCTCGCCATCCTCCATATCCTCCAGAGCCACCTTCGTCTTGACAAACGTGATGGGACACACCACATCCGTAATGTCGATAAATTCCTTGGCTGTAATGCTCATATCATCATGCCTCCTCCGGAAATTCACTCTAATACCCTTAGTTCTTCCTTGATAACATTTTTCTTCCCATCAATGCGAAAACTGTTCAGCACCGGTGCCTCCCCCGACAAGGAGAGGATAAGGTAGCTTGCCTTGGTATCGTAGGCCAGCCGCTTGTCCTCCTCCGAGGGCCGGGATGGCGAGGCCGGATGGCTGTGGAAATTGCCTAAGAGCCCAATGCCAAGCTTTCTCATATCCTTGATTGCCGCAAACTGCTCGTTGGGATCCATGGAAAAATGCTCCTCGCTGGCATCCGTGTTCGTCAAAAGATAGACCTTCGCCACGGTCTTCGTGTCGCCCTCTGTCCTGCCGCCCAGCAAACCGCAAGCTTCCAAGGGAGCGCACTCTTTGGCATGAGCCACGATAGTGCGGTACTGTTCCTGTGTCAATACGACCATAGTCTCACCCAACTTTCGAAGTGCAGACCGGCGGATCGTAGTCGAAGAGCTCCGTGATGGTAGGAGCTTCGCCGCAAACGGCGCATGTCTTGTTTGACGGTATTTTCACCTTGCGGAAAGTCATGGAAAGAGCATCATAGGTCAAAAGATGCCCCGTTAGGAGTTCTCCCACGCCTAAAAGATACTTTAGCGCCTCCGTGGCCTGCAGAGTGCCCAAGACGCCTCCCATGACCCCCAGAACCCCCGCCTGTCGACAAGTAGGCACCGCATCCTTTGGCGGCGGCTCCTTGAACACGCAGCGGTAGCAGGGGCCTTCCCCGGGCACATAGGTCATGGTCTGACCCTGGAAGCGGATGATGCCGGCATGGGAAAAGGGCTTCTTTAGCAGGACGCAGGCATCGTTGATGAGGAACTTCGCCGGGAAATTGTCTGTGCCGTCCAGGATGAAGTCATAGTCCTGATCCCGGATGATGTCCCGGATATTCGCCGCAGTGACCTGCTCATCGTAGGTATGCACCTTGACGTCGGGATTCATGGCAGCGAGGGTTTCCCGCCCCGAGTCGATTTTCGCCTTTCCCACATCCTGTGTCTGATGGATGATCTGCCGCTGGAGGTTGGAAAGATCCACCGTGTCGTAGTCCACCAGGCCGATGGTGCCGACCCCCGCCGCCCCTAGGTACATGGCCGCTGGGGCGCCCAGGCCGCCGGTGCCGATAATAAGAACCTTGCCGGAAAGAATCTTTTCCTGGCCCTTGCCCCCCACCTGCTTCAGGATGATATGGCGGGAATAGCGCTCCATCTGCTCGTTCGTCAAGCTCATCTCGCTCCGCCTCCCATGAAATAAAGGAACTCGATGGTATCCCCCTCAGCCACAAATGTGTCCCCGAATTTGTCACGCTCCACGAACGCATCATTTCTCTGCACCGTCACGTATTCCGGCTGCTCCGCCTTGGCGATCACCAAAAGCTCCTGAATGCTCACCGGCTTTTCCAGTTCCAACTCTTCCCCGTTCACTTTCACCTTCATGGAAAGACCTCCTTATGTCATACTTTACATATATGTTTAACATCTTCCATTATTATACATAGACAACTCTTCTTTGTCAATTCTTTTTCATATATTTCATAGCAGAATAGTATATTATGTAGGAAAGAATGGGAAATCAGATCACATAGAACCATGCCTCGTCTTCCTCGAAGTCCGTTTTGTTCACCACATGCTTTTTCTTGTCATAGTGAAGCTCCTG
>CALGGN010000261.1 GCA_937915915.1 uncultured Selenomonas sp.
ACTGACGACAACAACGCCTATGGAGATTTAGACAAGTCAAATCTAAAATTTATTTCTGAACAGATCCTAAGACAGTGTAGGGATTTATTGCGCCGCTTTGTTGGTTTCGGGGGTGGTTTCGGGCGCAGGCAGCGTGAAGGGTTCTGCGGCAAGCACTTCCTCGGGGATCTCGATGCTGTTGATGTTCTGAGGGTTCAGTGCGGTCGTATAGGATCTGAGCTCGCCGTAGAAGGCGACGTTCTCCAGCACTTCGCGTACTTCCTTTGCCATGTTTGCCTTGGGGTCATTGAGCGCGGTGGACACCAGCTTCTGCAGCAGGTCTGTGAAGTTGATGGCAAGCGTATCGGTCTGCCAGTCACGCTTGTCGACGGTCCAGGTATACTGGATTTGGGAGGCCTGCAGTGCTTGGTCGAGATATTCAAAACCGGTTGCGATAGCCTTCTGCTCTTCTTTGGAGACAGGGGGATTGGTCTTTGCTTCTTGGGCTTTGAGGTACTTGTACAGCTTCTTCCCGTCGACCTGTACCAGCATGGTGCGCTGCGTGTCCGTTTCCTTCAGCAGCTTCACGCTCTTGACGTAGGAAAGCTGCTCCTTGACTTGCTCCGCCGTCGGCGTGAGCAGCGTGTCGGTCAGATTGGAGGCGAGCAAAGGGGCTTCGTATTTTTCCCACTTATCCTGCAGCTTGAAGTAAAGCGCGAGATGTTCTGCCGCCTGGTCCAAGTAGAAAGGAACGGAAAATTCTTGGGGATCGCCGTTTTTGTCCGAAAAGTACAGCGCGACTTCCCCTTTGACGCGCATCTGATCGGGACTCGGGCTGTGCATATTGAAATCCAGATCCAGCTCGGCAGACGGGCCAAAGAACATCAGGGATTCGTGTATGACCCGCGTGTCTGTGGCGACCGGTGCAGCAATGGCCTCCCGATAGGCAGCCATGCCGTCCGGCGCTTCTGCGGCAAAGGCTGTCCCGCCCGCAAGACCGGCGCAGAGAACTGCGGAGCATGCGGCAGAGCTGATTTTCTTCCATAATTTTTTCATAGAGATCATCCTTTCGGAGTATGATAAAAACCTACTCAGAATACATTCGCTTTTTGAAGGAAAATTCCTGCTGCCGATGCTCAGATTGGGGAATTTCCTGACTTTGGAACCGATTGGCAGGAATGGCAGGCGGGGACGGCGAACTTACACCTTGTAGGGAATGCGAGTTTTGCTGGGAGGGCATGCTTTATGAAAAGAATCGGTTTTATCGGGCTCGGCATCATGGGGGCTTCGATGGCAGGGCATCTGCTGGATGCGGGGTTTGATGTGAGCGTTTACAATCGGACGAAGTCCAAGGCGGATGATTTGGTATCGCGCGGCGCGAAATGGTGCGGTTCTCCGGGCGCCTGTGCGGAGGGACAGGATGTTGTCATTACCATTGTGGGCTATCCGAAGGACGTAGAGCAGGTCTATTTCGGCGAGGACGGGATTCTTGCCCGTGCGCGGGCAGGCGCCTATGTGGTGGATATGACAACGTCCTCCCCGATCCTTGCGGAACGCATCTATGCAGCAGCAAAGGAGAAGGGGATCTTCGCGGTGGATGCGCCGGTGACAGGCGGGGACACGGGGGCGAGAAATGCGGCCTTGAGCATCCTCGTGGGGGGCGATGCGGAGGCATTTGAGGCGTTGCAGCCTGTTTTTCTCGCGATGGGAAAGAACATTGTTCATGTTGGTGCCGCAGGCGCGGGGCAGAAGACCAAGGCGTGCAACCAGATTGCCATTGCGGGCGCGCTGGCGGGGGCATGCGAGGCATTTGCCTATGCCAAGGCTTCGGGGCTGGATATCGGCAAGGTCTACGAGGCAATTTCCCAGGGCGCGGCAGGGAGTTTCCAGATGAATGGCGTCGCGAAAAAGGGCTTGGACGGAGATTTTCGGCCGGGCTTCATGCTCAAGCATTTCGGCAAGGATCTTGCCATCGCCACAGAGACGGGAACGGCCTACGGAGCCGCGCTTCCCGTGCTGGGCATGGTGCTGCATGAGGTGCGGAAGATGGAGCATGGAGGGAAGGGAAATGAGGGGACGCAGGCCCTGCTGAAATACTACGGGGTCGCGGAGCCGTAATACGGCAATATACGCTTGTGCCCCCGCCTCACGGCTTCCGGAGCAGTGAGGCGGGGGCACAGGTGTATATGCGCGGGCATCGCATCACTCCGCGTCCTTTTGTATGAGGGTGCGGACGGGGAACGGAATCTCGATGTTCTCCTTCCGGTAGCGGTCTGTGAGCGCCTTAATGAATTCGTGTTTGAGCTCATATTGCAGGTCGAAGCTGCTGGAGTGCAGTATGACATTGAAATTGATGCTGGAGTCCCCGAAGGTATGGAAGCGGACGATAGGCGCGGGGAGTCCGATGGCTTTCAGTTCATCATCCAGGGATCTGGTGCTCTGCTGGCTGTCGGGCGCGGCATCATCCTCGGAATCGTCCAGCGTGGCTTCTTCCTTGTAAAGTTTTACGGTTACTTCCTTTGCCACCTCCAGCGTGACCTTTTCCACGAACTGCAGATCGCTGTCATAGGCAACGCCGACCGGGATGGTGACGACGATATCGTCCTGCGGTTTGCTGTAGTTCGTGGTGACGGCAGCGGCGATGGTCTTGTTCGGAATCACGACGATATTGCCGTTGTTGGGCGGGGTGACCGTTGTATAGCGCCAGTTGATGTCCGTGATGCGCCCCTCTTCTCCCGTGCTGAGTCGGACATAGTCGTTGATTTGGACCTGTTTGGAGATGATGAGCTGCAGCCCGGAAAAAATGTTTGCAAGGGTTTCCTGCATACCGAGCGCCAGCGCCATACCGCCGACACCCATGGCCGTGATGATCGGTGTGATGGAAATGCCGTAATACTGCAGGATGATGAGGCCGCCGATGCCGTAGATCACGACCTTGAAAATGTTATCCAGCAGGGTGCTTTGGGCAACTGCGCTGTCAGAACCGCTCAGCTTCCAGTTCACAAGCCCCGACAGCGTGCGTTCCAGCACGCGCACGATGGTGAACACGATGACCGTGAAGAAAATACGGGAAAAAATCTTTGCGATGGAAGCCGGAAATGACACGGAGTCCACGATCCAGTAAAGGGCCGTGGCAAGGCAGAAGAGAATCGGAATGCCCCGCAGTGCACGGATGAAGATGGATTGAAGATTGATTTCGGAAGTGTCCACAAGCTGCAGCAGTTTCCGGTTCACGACATGGTTCAGCAGGCAGCCGATGACGAAGGCCGCGATGAGGACGCAACCTGAAAGCAGCAGCTCCATGTAGTCTTCCCAGGCAATGGATTCAAATGATGGCAAGAAAAGTCCCCCTTATCAAAACTCTGTGCGAATGATAGAAAACATAAGAATTATACTATAAAGAAGGACAGAAAGAAACTGATTTTTTTGTAGCGGGAATGGAAGATTTACAGTATAATGGTGGTATGCTATATACTGATTAGGGGTGGCGGACAAATGGATGCAAAAGAAATTTTAAGCCATGTGGATCACACGCTGCTGAAGCAAACAGCCACATGGGAAGAAATCCAGCAGGTTTGCGAGGAGGCAATCCAGTATCATACGGCGACGGCCATGGTGCCGTCTGCGTTTATCCCGAGGATTCGGGCAAAATACGGCACCAAGCTGAAAATCGCGACGGTGGTCGGCTTTCCCAACGGGAACTGCAGCACAACGGCGAAGCTGGCAGAGACGGCGCAGGCGCTGGTGGACGGAGCGGAAGAGATCGATATGGTCCTGCAGATCGGGGAACTCAAGGCATGGAAGCTGGATATTGTGACGGAGGAGATCCGTGCCATCAAGGTGCTGTGCGGTCAGCGCATCCTGAAGGTCATTGTGGAGACCTGTCTCCTGACCGAACGCGAAAAGATTGCGGCCTGCAGATGCGTGACGGAAGGCGGCGCGGACTATATCAAGACCTCGACAGGCTTCGGCACGGGCGGGGCGACACTGGAGGATATTGCGCTGTTCCGGGATCATATCGGACCGAACGTCAAGATGAAGGCGGCGGGAGGCATCCGCACGCGGGAGGATATGGAGGCATTTCTCTCGGCAGGATGCGAGCGCTTGGGCGCCAGCGCAGCGGTGAAGCTGCTGAAGGATGAATGGGACGGGTGATGCAGGGGAGAAGTTTCCGGCATCGTCTGGTGGACATGTTCTGATTTTCAAAAAAACAGCAGGAAAATCCCTTCGAACGGCGAATATGACGAACAGGGATTTCTACACGGAATTCCGGTGGATCGGCAAGAACATGTCGGATGGTGAATAGAATGTGTTCCAATGGTGGAGGCGAAAAAGATTGGACAGAAAATTGAAGCTGCTGATTTCAGATGATTCGAAGCTGTTGAGGAAGAAATTGCGGGCGGAACTGGAAGCACTGGACTGTGATGTCATTGAGTCGGAGAATGGCAAGGAGGCCATACTCAAGGAGTTGCAGGACAAGCCGGATGGAGTGATTCTGGATATCGTCATGCCCGAGGTGGGCGGAATCGAGGCGCTGCAGGTCATCAAGGAGATCAGCCCGGAGGTTCCCGTGGTCATGCTGTCCTCGGCGGGCACCCCGCAGAAGCTCATGCAGACCTTGAAAATGGGGGCGCTGGACTTTATCCAGAAGCCTTATTCCAGTGAGCAGATCAAGAAAGCCGTGGAGGCCATTCGAAAGAAGGCCGTTCAGAACGAGGAAATGCGGGATGGGAAGTAAGTATCTTGCGCAATATCTGCTGAACGAGGGAGTGCTGTCCCAAGCTCGGCTGGAGGAATTGTTGCCAAAGACACGGGAAATGGATCTGTCCGAATGCCTGCTGGAGGCGGGCATTGTGGACGGTGCGGGGCTCGATGCCTTGTCTGACCGATGCAGGCAAGGCGGGCTGCATCCGGTCAGCTATGCTGTGCGCCATCTGAACAAAGGGCACGACGACTTTGAGGAGTCCTATTATGAGGAATTCATGGAGCTTTTCATGGAGGAACTCATGGATTTCCTCAAGACGCCGGCAGTGATTTCATTGGAGCCCGTGGAAAAAAGCGCATTTTCCGGGATGGGGAAAACCCATGCGGCATCCCAGAGGGTGGATGGCGATCTGTGCATCGTGACGGGCATCATAGGCGGGGATGCGTGTTTTCTGGAGCTTGCCAGCCGCTATGCACAGGAAGAGATAACCGATATCGATGATCTGGCCGTGGACAGCATCGAGGAATTCCTCAACGTGCTCAACGGAGCCTATATGGTGCAGCTTGCCAAGCGGGATCTGGAGACGGACTTGGAGACTCCGCGCTGGGGCAGGAATATCGTGCCCCATGGCAGCCGGCAGCTCGTTATGCGGGTCTGCACGGATTTCGGGAGCTTCTATGCCGTGCTTGCGACGGATGAATTCATATGATCAGCCTCTCCGTTATCGGAGAGGCTGAAAAAAATGATTGACATGCGGCTGCATAGGTGATAAACTGAATACCGTTGCGAGCAGCGACGGATGCAAAATAGAATAGATTCTTGTTGTAGAGCATTGTGGAGAGTTGTCCGAGTGGTTGAAGGAGCACGCCTGGAAAGCGTGTGTACGGTGATACTGTACCGAGAGTTCGAATCTCTCACTCTCCGCCATTTTTATTTTTGGGGGATATCCTTTTCCAGGTCGGACCGCAGCGCTTGGGTCTTGCGCAATGGAGTCTCATGAACCCCGTCAGGTCCGGAAGGAAGCAGCGGTAAGTGAATCGCTTCATGTGCCGCAAGGGTGCCTGAGGGCTGTGGCCCGACGTTGAAAAGGAACAAGCAGCCGGGAAGGGCTGTTTTTTTTTAGTGTATGGGGAGGGAACTGCATGGCGTATATCGCTCTTTATCGCAAGTGGAGGCCGACGGCCTTTGAGGATCTGGTCGGTCAGGAGCATGTGTCCAAGACGCTTTCGCAGGCCATCCTCACGGGGAAGATCGGACATGCGTACCTCTTCGCCGGCCCGCGGGGGACGGGGAAGACGAGTACGGCGAAGATCATGGCAAAAGCGCTCAACTGCGAGCAGGGCCCGACCCCGTCCCCCTGTAATTCCTGCACGAACTGCCAAAAAATCAACGACGGCTCGTCCATGGATGTGTTTGAGATCGATGCGGCCTCGAACCGCGGCATCGATGAGATCCGCGAGCTTCGCGAGACCGTGAAATTCGCGCCTGTGGACGGCAGATACAAGGTCTATATCATCGACGAGGTGCATATGCTCACGACGGAGGCATTCAATGCGCTTCTGAAGACCTTGGAGGAGCCGCCGTCCCATGTGGTGTTCATCCTTGCAACGACCGAGGCGCATAAGGTGCCTGCCACCATCCAGTCGCGCTGCCAGCGCTACGATTTCAAGCGCATCACGGTGGATGAGATCGCCGCGAGGCTTTCCCATGTGGCCGCGGAGTCCGGCATCGAGGCGGAGGAAGCCGCTCTCCGGCTCATTGCGGTGCATGCGGACGGAGGCTTGCGGGATGCTCTTTCCGTACTGGATCAGTGCGCCGCGCTTTCCGGGGATGTTGTCACGCTGGCAAAGGTGCAGGAGCTTTTGGGGCTGGTCGGTCATGACTGGATCTTCCGCATGACCAAGGCGATCGCGGGGCATGAGGCGCAGGAGGCCTTGACCATCGTGGCGGAGCTGCTGCATGAGGGCAAGGATCTGCGGCAGATTCTTGCGGAATTGACGCTGCATCTTCGCAGCATCATGATTTATCAGGCGGCAGGGACGTTGGCAAGGCTGGATCTCTATGCGGAGACGGAGGAGTCCTTGCAGGAGCAGGCACGGCTGTTTCCGGCGGAGCGGCTGCCGGAGATGATCCGGAGGCTGCATGAGGCGATGAATGAGCTTCGCTGGTCGCCGCAGCCGCGCATCACGGTGGAGGTGGCCCTGCTGTCCCTTGCGAGGGAGCAGGAAAGCAGCGAAAAACGGGAAGCTGTACGAGCCGCAGGCTCTTCGGCAGGGGAGGCTCGCATTGCGCAACTGGAGGCGAAACTGGCACAGATGGCGGCAATGCTTTCTGCGGGGAAGAGCCGTGGAGCGGCCCCCGTCGGGCAGATGCCGGCGGCACAGGCATCAATCCCGAAGCCAAAAGCGGGAAGCGCGCCTCCTGTCAAAAAACAGATGCCATCCGCTCTTTCCGCAGGAGGTCTCCGACAGATGCCATCAGCCCCTGCGAGTGCCGAGGATGCAGCCGCATGGCGGCAGGTTCTGGCAGACTTGCGCACACAGGGGAAGCGCAGCATTCTGGCCTGCGTTTCCCAAGCAGAGTTTGCAGGCGCGACGGAGGCGCAGTTTTACTTGGTCTTTCGGAGCGATATTCTTGCGCAGCTTGCTATGCGGAACTATCGGAAGAATATCGAGCCTTTGCTCGCCGCAGCCCTTGGGCGGGAGGTGCAGCTCGTATGCTCCAGCAATCAGGCACCGCCCTCGCCTCCTCCTGCTCCGGTGCAGGAGAAAAAATCCAAGCTGACGGAGGAAGCGCCCGTGATTCCTGCGGGAGAAAAACCGGTCAAGGTGGATATCGAGGCATTGGAGGGAGAGGAACGCAGCAATCTGGAGCATGCGGTGGATGTGTTCGGGAATACGTTTGTGGAATCACAAGGCAAATAAGTAGCCGCAGAACACTGGCATATCCAACGCTCCACTTATGGATATGCCAGTGTCTTGCGAAGCTATGGTGAACGCAATAAATAATGTCAACTAGCCTTCCCCTTGAGGGGAAGGTGTCAGCCGATAGGCTGACGGATGAGGTGGATGGAACAGCGCAGATCACCACCTCATCCACCGCTTCGCGGTCCCCCTTCCCCTCAAGGGGAAGGCTTTTTCTTTCGTGAATATAAGATAAGATTGACGCAGACGAATTCTTTTGGTATGTTATGGATAGCTTTATGATAGGAAGGAGCAATGTGTATGTTTGGCGGAATGGGTAATATGGGGAATATGGCAGGGATGATGAAAAAGGTCCAGAAGATGCAGGAAGACATGAAGAAGATGCAGGACGAGCTGAAGCGCAAGACCGTGGATGTGTCTGTGGGCGGCGGCTCGGTGAAGCTGGTGATGAACGGCGAGAAGCAGGTGCAGTCGCTGCTCATCGATCCTGCGGCAGTGGATCCGGAGGATGTGGAGATGCTGCAGGATCTGCTTTCTGCCGCGTTCAACGAGGCAACCAAAAAAGTCGATGAGATGATGGCATCGGAGATGGGCAAGCTCACGAGCGGGCTGGGCCTCCCGCCGGGACTGTTCTGAGGATGCAGTATATCGCGCCTCTCGCGAAGCTCATCGAGCACTTCCGTGCATTGCCGGGCATCGGATCCAAGACGGCGGTGCGCCTTGCTTACCACGTGCTGGATATGGATGCCAATCAGGCAAAAGCCCTCGCCTCGGCCATCATCGAGGCAAAGGAAAAGATCGGCTACTGCAATGTCTGCTTCAATCTGAGCGACCGGTCCCCCTGCCAGATTTGTGCGGCGGAGGCGAGGGACCATACGGTGATCTGCGTTGTGGAGCAGCCCCAGGATGTGGCAGCGATGGAGCGCATGCGGGATTTCCGTGGTGTCTATCATGTGCTGCACGGGGCGCTTTCCCCGCTGGAGGGCGTGGGCCCGGAGGATCTGCGCATCAAGGAGCTTTTAGGGCGCCTGTCGGGCACCAAGACGGAAGAGGTCATTGTCGCCACGAATCCCAATGTGGAAGGCGAGGCGACTGCCATGTATCTCGCGAGGCTGTTGAAGCCGCTGGGCGTGAAGGTGACGCGCATCGCCCACGGCCTGCCCATTGGCAGCGATCTGGAATACGCGGATGAGGTGACCTTGTCCAAGGCCATGGAAAATCGGAGGGAAATGGAATGATCGAACTTGTGGTGGCATTTGCTGTTGGCATGATCGTGCTTTGCCTCGTGGCAAAGCTCATTGCGCTTCCATTCAAGCTCCTGTGGAAATTCATCACGAACAGCATCGTGGGCGCCATCCTGCTCTGGGTCGTGACACTGTTCGGCGTGCAGGTGAAGATCAATATCCTGACGGCGCTGATTGCCGGCGTGTTCGGCATACCGGGCGTCATAGCGGTGGTTGTGTTCCAGCATCTGTGATTTTGGTTCCTCATGTCCGCCCCCATGGGGGGGGCGGGGGACCGCCGCAGGCGGTGGTGGGGGCTGTATGCACTAATCATGACGTTTACTATAGTTTTTGTATCAAAAAAGGCTCTATGCGAGCTGTGTTTCGCATAGAGCCTTCTTCCTTCGTTCAGTACAGCTTATTTATCCTTGAATTTCAAAATCTCCCTGCATCGGCGGAACGCCTCCTGCAGGTCACCATGCTTCACGGTCAGCACAACAAAGGTTCCGACGCTGATGTGCATTTTCAGCAATCCGAGAATGCTGTCGGCCTTGGCACTCTGCCCGCTGGCCGCAATGTGGATGGAACTGCCGGTCTCTTCGGCGATTTTTCCGATGGCTGCGCACTGACGAAAACCGATGATCTCACCGGCAAAACCGATGCAGCTGAGGCTCAGCATCATGTCCTTCCTGCGGTTCATGTCAACCTTTTTCAAAACCGATTCATTCATCATGTCGATCTCTTTATCATTATCAAAAGCATTCGCTGTATTATACATGTACATATGGACCATCCTTCCTCAATGCCAATATAGTCCCTAAATCATTCCATCAGCTGTACTGAAACTGTTCCCATCCCGGTGGACAGGATGCCTTCAGAAATTGTCAAAATTGTAAGTTCAATTTTGGCTACTCCTGAATTTGGTTGTATATTATCATAGTTTTTTTTGAAAGTCAAACACATAAGAAATAAATTTTGTATACATGGAAAAAAGATTGATTCATCCAGTGTTTTCGCGGATAAACCAATCTTTTCCTATTGTTTCGCATGAAGTCTGGAGGAGATGTCTCAGCTGTCCAGAAGGTAGATGCTGGGGTCGATGGCGAGGACATGGACGAAATGGCGAAGCTCGTTGTCGTTGATGACGCCCTCGATGGCCTTCGGGCCTTCCTCGGAGAAATCATAGGTCTCAGGATTCTTCAGGAGCTGCCCTTCCTTGTCTGCGAACACCACGACCTCCGGCGTCTCGGTATGCCCGAACTCGCAGGACTTCACAATGCCGATGCCGTGGCTGGTCTTGACGATGGTTCCCACGGGGTAGATTGCTACATTATTGAAGAAAAGGCTCAGGAGATCCGGATCGAACTGCCCGACATTCACGTTCACCATGATATTGTGCGTGACGGAGGGCGTATAGGCTTTCTTGTAAGGACGCTCGCTGGTGAGCGCGTCGTAGACATCCGCGATGGCGACGATCTTCGCGAAGCGGTGGATCTGGTCGCCAGTCAGCCCCCTGGGGTAGCCGCGCCCGTCGATATGCTCGTGATGCTGGGAGGCCACCGCGGCGAGGATGCTGGGGGACGGAAGCATATGTTCCATCTCATGGATGCGGAAGGAGCCCGCCAGAGGATGCCCCTTGATGACATCGAATTCGTTCGTGTCCAGGCGGCTCGTCTTGTTCAGGATCTCCGACGGCACGCCCACTTTTCCGAGGTCATGCAGAAGCGCCCCCAGCGTGAGCAGCTGCAGATCCTTCTTGGAGTAGCGGCAGAGCATGCCGAGCATGGCGGACAGGATCGCGACATTCACGCTGTGCGCAAAGGTATAGGTGTCATGCAGGCGGATATCCGTGAGCTGCACGAGATTCTCCTTGTGCTGCAGCACATCGAAAAGGATGCGGTCAGATACATCCTGCATGGTGTCCGCGTTCAGACGGCCAGTTTCCTCGACGCTCTGGAACGCATCATAGACCTTTTGAATGGCATCGACGCGCGTGGTTTCCTGCACGATGTCCTCGGGGGGCTCCAGCTGGAAGTTCGGGTTCTCCGAGGTGACCGTCACGGTCGGGATGCCGATTTTGTCGAGCTGTTCGATATAGTGCGGGTTGATGGGCTGCCCTTTCACAAGGTAGCTTGCGCCGTGCTGATTATAAATACTTTGGGCGATGATCATGCCCTTTTTGAGTTTTTTTACCGGAAGACGGATCAAACGACAACAATCCTTTCATTAGATAGATGATGTTGAAAGACTATGTTTTCTTACATCATACCTTATTTTGTGCAATTTGTGAAGAATGGAAATTTTGGAGCACAAAATAAATTTGCGGCACATCGTATTCTTTGCTATACTTAATAGGTTAGATTTGTCTGGGATTTATCGTAAAGGGAGATTGTGGGAATGCAGAAAGTTCGCGTCAAGCGCAGCTTTAAACGGGTAAAGATCATAGGGGCAGTCCTAGTGGTTCTGCTGGTGGCGATTTTGGGGTGCCACTTTGGGAGACAGCGCGCCCATGAAGTGGAAATGAAAAATTCCGAGGAAGCCATCACACGGGTGATGATTTTGGGAGTGGACCGCCGTGCGGACGATGCGGGACGCAGCGACACCCTCATGGTGGCATCCGTGCGCATGGAGCAGCAGCAAGCCGCCTTGATGTCGATTCCGCGCGATACACGGGTGAAGATCAAGGGACATGCCTACGACAAGATCAACCATGCCTACGCCTACGGCGGCCACGAGCTGTCGCGGGAAACGGTGCAGGAGCTCCTCGGCGTGCCCATCGATCACTATATCCTCATCGACACGAAGGCATTTGAGCGCATCATTGACACCATCGGCGGCGTGGACATTGATGTGGAAAAGCGGATGTACTACGAGGATCCCTGGGATGACAACGGGGGACTCATCATCGACCTGTATCCGGGAGAGCAGCATCTCGACGGCGACCGGGCCATCCAGTATGTGCGCTATCGTGACGGCGAGGGCGACATCGGACGTATCCGCCGCCAGCAGAAATTCATGCGCGCTGTGCTG
>CALGGN010000262.1 GCA_937915915.1 uncultured Selenomonas sp.
AGAATGCAGGATCAGCGGTGTTCCCGCAGGGATTGGAGATCCTGTTTTTGAAAAGCTGGATGCCAATCTCGCTAAAGCTGTCATGTCCATCGGCGCCGTCAAAGGCGTGGAGATCGGTGCAGGGTTCCGATGCGCGGAGCTTCCGGGCAGCCAGATTCACGATGAGATGTATCTGGACGGAGAGGGCAAGGTCTATCGCAGGACCAATCGCGCAGGCGGGCTTGAAGGCGGCATGTCCAACGGGGAGGAGATCCTGATCCGCGCCGCTATGAAGCCCATCCCGACGCTGATGCGCCCCTTGCATTCCATTGATGTGGAAAGCAAGCAGGAGGTGCTGGCCTGCAAGGAGCGCAGCGATACCTGCGCGGTTTCCGCCGCATCTGTGGTAGGCGAGGCCATGATGGCTTTCGTGATGGCGCAGGCTGTGGTGGAGAAGTTTGGCGGAGACTCCATGGGGGATGTTTTGTCTGCGATGGCGGCTTATCGCAATCGGATCGGGAATGACTGGTGAGATATGAGAAACAACGTGGTGTTGATCGGATTCATGGGCACGGGGAAATCCAGCACGGGGCGGACGCTTGCATCGCGCCTTGGCTGCGCCTTTGTGGATCTGGACCAGAAGATCGAGCAGGAGTGCGGCATGCGGATTCCCGAGATCTTTGAAAAGCATGGAGAGGATTTTTTCCGCGAAAGGGAAGCGGAAGCGGTGAAGGAGGCCGCCGGACGCCGTGGCATTGTGATCTCCACGGGGGGCGGCACGGTCAAGAATCCTCAGAATATGGAAATCCTGCGCCAGCATGGCATTGTGATCTCCTTGGTGGCGCGTTCGGAAGTCATCCTTTCCAGAACACAGCGTAAGGGCAAGCGCCCGGTTCTGGATCGGATGGACCAAGGGGACAGGAAGCAGGCCATCGAGAAGCTCATGGAGGAGCGCCGCGAGCTTTATGAAAGAGCGGATTATGTGGTGGATACAAGCGATTGGTCGCCATTCCAAGTGGTAGAGGATATCTGCCGTTACTTGAAGATACGGGGGGCTATGCATGCGTAGGGTCAGGGTAGAGCTTGGCAGGGACAGCTATGATATTTTCATTGGATCCGGGCTGGACCGTGAACTCTGCAGCTTTGTCGAAAACGCCGGATTTTCCGGCAAGGCGCTGATCGTATCGGATACGAATGTGGGCGGCCTGTACGGGCAGAAAGCCAAGGCACTGCTTTCCGAAGCGGGGTTGGAAGCGGAGCTTTGCCTGATTCCGGCGGGCGAGACATCGAAGTGCCTGCGGGAGATGGAAAAGGTGATTACCGCCTGCATCGAGCAGGGACTTGACCGGCATTCCGCTGTCTTTGCGCTTGGCGGCGGCGTGGTGGGAGATCTGGCAGGGTTCGTGGCAGCCTCCTACATGCGGGGCGTGCCGTTCATCCAGCTTCCGACAAGCCTTCTGGCGCAGGTGGATTCCAGCGTCGGAGGCAAGGTGGCGGTCAATCATGCGCTGGGGAAAAACCTCATCGGCGCTTTTTATCAGCCAAAGGCGGTCTTCATAGATCTCGATCGGATGAAAACGCTGCCAAAGCGTGAGATCTATACGGGACTTGGGGAGATCGTGAAATACGGCATCATCTATGATGCGGATTTTTTTGCGTTTTTGGAAGAGCATCCCTCGGAAATATTGGCATTGGATCCGGAGATCCTGCCCCATGTCATTGCCCGTTCCTGTGAGATCAAGGCGGAGGTCGTGAGCAAGGACGAAAAGGAAAGCGGACTTCGGCGCATCTTGAATTTCGGGCATACGATGGCGCATGCCATCGAGGAGGAAACCGGATATGTGCGCTATCATCACGGTGAGGCAGTAGCCATCGGCATGATGGGTGCGGCCTATATCAGCCAAGGGCTCGGGCGCATGGGAGAGGATGTCCTGGAGCGCGTCCGGCGGCTCATGCAGAGATTGCAGCTCCCGACGCAGGCAGAGGGCTGTACGGTGGAGCATATGTATCGTTCGATTTTCCGCGACAAGAAAACCGTGAACGGGAAAGTGAACTGGGTGCTCATGGATGCCGTCGGCAAAGTGGGGATCGATGACAACGTGCCGGAGAAGATTGTGAAGGCCGCGATGGAACAGTGCGTTTTGTGATGTGCTGCCGTGGAATCACGTAATGAGAGGAACAAATTTTTTTCGCGAGTGTAAATATGAGAGAGGGCGTGTGCGTGGAAGAACAGAAGATCGAGGAGCTTTTGGCGTGCTATAAAGCGGGCGGTCTGGATGAGCAGCAGGTCGTGCGGGAGATCCGGAAACTGTCCTTTGAGGACATGGGGTTTGCGGAGGTCGATCATCACCGGGAAATGCGGCAGGGCTTTCCGGAGGTTGTCTATGCGGAGGGCAAGACCAAGGAACAGGTGGCAGCTATCCTGAAGTCCCTGTATGCGCACAGCAGAGGAAGCCTCATGGCGACGCGGGCAAGCAGGGAGAAATATGAATACGCGCGCAGGGAACTTCCCGACCTGCAATATGATGAGGCAGCGCGGTTGATTTATCTGGAGCGGGGGAACTGCGAGCGGGATGAGAAGCGTACGGTGCTCATTCTGACCGCAGGCACGAGCGATATCCCGGTGGCGGAGGAGGCAAGGCTCACGGCATGGCTCTGGGGCAATCATGTGAAGACTTTCTATGATTGCGGCGTGGCGGGAATCCACCGCTTGTTCGCGCATTTGGAGGAGATCCAAAAGGCGAATGTGATCATCGTGATTGCAGGTATGGAGGGCGCGTTGGCAAGCGTCGTGGGGGGGCTTACGGATCGTCCTGTGATCGCGGTCCCCACCAGTGTTGGCTACGGGGCGTCCTTTCATGGCTTGGCCGCGCTCCTGTCCATGCTGAACAGCTGCGCGTCCGGGGTATCGGTCGTGAACATTGACAACGGGTTCGGCGCAGGCGTACTGGCCAGCAAGATCAATCATATGCGGTGAATGGGTGAGCTGATTCTATGAAAGCGATTTATTTGGAATGTATGGCGGGCATCAGTGGGAATATGCTGCTGGGCGCGTTTCTCCAGATGGGAGTCCCGAAGGGGCATCTGGAGCAGGAGCTTCAAAAGCTGGATATCCCGGAACCCTACGAGATTGAGACCAGAAATGTCAGCAAGAACGGCATCCAGGCAGTTTATCTGGAGGTTCTGCTGCCGCAAGGAGATTGCGAGGAGCAGGTGCATGAGGCACATCATGGCGGGCATGCGCCTCACTCGCATGCCCATCGCACCATGAAGACGATACGGGAGATCATTCTTTCCTCGGCTTTGTCGGAGAACGTCAAAGGCACGGCTCTTTCCATCTTTGAAAAGATCGCGGAGGCGGAGGGCAAGGTGCATGGCTGCCCCCCCGACGAAGTGCACTTTCATGAGGTGGGGGCGGTGGATTCCATCGTGGATATCGTCGGGACAGCGATTTGCTTGGATTATCTGGAAATTGAGAAGGTATTCGTTTCATCCGTGAACACGGGCAGCGGCTATGTGCGCTGCGCCCATGGGCTCATGATGGTGCCTGCGCCGGCAACGGCAGAACTGCTGAAGGGGTATCCGACCTATCAGGCCGGTGCGGAAAAGGAGCTTGCGACCCCGACGGGGGCGGCGGTCGTGGCTGCGCTTGCAGAGCATAGGAACGGGCTTCCGACGGAGATGGAAGTGCAGCGCATCGCCTACGGCGCGGGGAGCTGGGAACTGGAGATCCCCAATGTGCTTCGGATTTACTATGGCGAGTATCGGGAGACATCGGGAAAGCGCAGGTTTTTGCTGGAGACGAATATCGACGATATGAATCCGCAGATCTACGGCTATTTATATGACAGACTTCTGCGGGCAGGTGCGTTGGATGTCTGGACAACCCCTATCTATATGAAGAAAAACCGCCCGGCGCAGATGCTGAGCGTTTTGGTCGAAGCGGAATGCCGGGAAACGTGCGCGGAAATCGTGCTGGCAGAAACGACCAGCATCGGCCTGCGCATCATCCCCATTGAAGCCCGTATCGAGGCGCAACGGCGGATGGAGCGCGTCAAGACCCGCTTTGGCGAGGTGCATTGCAAGGTCAGTTCTTACCATGGCAGGACGGTTTCGGTTACGCCAGAATATGAGGATTGCCGCAGATTGGCAGAACAGGAGCAGATTCCGCTGAAAACCGTGCAGCAGGAAGCGCTTCGCAAGTTTTTCGATGGGGAGATTGATTCATAAAAACATTGCAGACAGATTTCGTGTAAAGGCGTAGTGCCACCGTTTTGCACGAAGAAAATAAACTGTCGGACAACCTGTGGATGATTTCAGGAGGGAATGCCTGTTTATGAATAAAAGGATGTTCAGAAGGCTGGATCTTCCGCTGATTGGCGCGACTGCGGCAATCATCCTGTTCAGCCTTGTCATCATCGGAAGCGCGACGCACGTCAATGCGGAGGGAGCGGATCAGTTCCGCTTTGTGCAGCGTCAGGGGCTCTTTGCGGTCTTGGATGTGCTGTTTGCGATCTTCCTGATGAATTTCGACTATAAGATGCTCCAGCTCTACGGGAAAAAGCTCTATATCTTCAATCTTGTGATGCTGCTTGCGGTCATGATTGTCGGACACTCTGCGCTTGGCGCGCAGCGGTGGATCCAAATCGGACCGATCAACCTGCAGCCTTCGGAGTTCTCGAAGATCATCATGATTGTCTGCCTTGCGGCCATGCTGGAGGAGCGCGTGGGGAAGCTCAACAGTCTGGAGGATTTGGCGCCTGTCGCGCTCTATGTGGGCGTGCCCTTCGTCTTGGTGCTCAAGCAGCCGGATTTGGGGACTTCTCTGGTGTTCATGGCAATTTTCCTTGGCATGGTGTTTGCCTGCGGGATCCGGCTGAAACTTCTGGCGGGGCTTTTTGCGGCGGGCATTGCGGCGATGCCGGTGCTGTGGCATTTTCTGAAGGATTATCAAAAGATGCGCATCATGGTGTTCATGGATCCGAATGTTGATCCCCTTGGCTCGGGCTATCATATCATACAGTCGAAGATTGCCATCGGATCGGGCATGCTGTTTGGCAAGGGACTGTTCGAGGGGACCCAGAGCCAGCTGAATTTCCTGCCGGAGAATCATACGGATTTCATCTTCGCCGTGGTCGGCGAGGAACTGGGCTTTGTGGGGGCGGCTGTGCTGCTGCTCCTGTACCTGGTGGTGCTCTGGCGGGGCGTGCAGATCGCAAGGGACGCCAGCGATATCTTCGGAAGGCTGCTGGCGGTGGGCATCACTTCTATGTTGGCCTTTCATGTGCTGGTGAACGTTGGCATGACCATGGGCATCATGCCGGTGACGGGCATCCCGCTTCCGCTGATGAGCTATGGTGTCAGCTCGCTTACGACGAACGTCCTTGCCATCGCGATTTTGCTCAATATCCAGCTGCGAAGGCAGAGGCTGGAGTTTTGATAGGGTATAGGAGATAGTTTGAATGGTAAAGCTGGAACATGAGGTGCTGCAGGCGGTGCTGAAGCCTGCGCGCTATACGGGCGGGGAGTGGGGCGCGGTACATAAGGAGCATGGCTCCGTGGACTGCAGGATAGCGCTTTCCCTGCCGGATGTCTACGAGGTCGGCATGTCGAATCTGGGACTTGCCATCCTCTATGGGATATTGAATCGGCGCAAGGACACGGTGGCAGAGCGCGTCTATGCGCCTTGGACGGATATGGAAAGGTTGATGCGGGAGCGTAGCATCCCGCTTTTTGCTTTGGAGTCCCGTGAGCCCGTGAAGTCCTTCGATTTTCTGGGATTTTCCCTGCAATACGAGATGATTTATTCCAATGTGCTGAACATGCTGGACTTGGCGGACATCCCGCTCCATGCGGCGGAGCGCGGTGAGGATATGCCCTTCGTGATCGGCGGCGGGCCCTGTGTTTACAATGTGGAACCCGTGACGGATTTCTTTGATTTTTTTGTGATCGGTGAGGGCGAGATCGTCCTGGGCGAAGTGGTGGACGCGTTCATTGCATGGAAAAGGGAAGGACGGCCGGGAGGACGCAGGGCGTTTCTGGCGCGGCTGTTGAAACTGGACGGCATTTACGTGCCCTCTTTCTATGCGCCGGAATATGATGGCAAGGGGGATTTCAAGAAACTCGCGCCGCTGCATGAGGATGCACGGCCCGTCATCTACAAGCGCGTCGTCGCGGATATGGACAGTGTGACTTCGGTGGAGCGCCCCGTCGTTCCCTACATTGACATTGTGCACAACCGCATCATGCTGGAGCTCTTTCGCGGCTGCTCGCGGGGCTGCCGGTTCTGTCAGGCGGGCATCTGCTATCGGCCCGCAAGGGAGCGTACGGAGGCGCATCTGCGGAGCATGGCGCGGGGACTGGTGGATGCGTCGGGCTATGATGAGATGTCGCTGACCTCGCTGTCCTCTGCGGATTATTCCTGTTTGGGACATTTGGTAGATGACCTGATGGAGGATTTCCGGCAGGAGAAGGTCAGTTTTTCCCTGCCATCTTTGCGCATTGACAGCTTTTCCATCGATTTGGCACAGCGCATGCAGCAGGTGAGGAAAAGCGGGCTGACTTTCGCGCCGGAGGCCGGCACGCAGCGCATGCGGGATGTCATCAACAAGGGCGTGACGGAGGAAAATCTGCTGGCGGCTTGCGGTGCTGCCTTTCGCAAGGGCTGGAAGCAGGTGAAGCTCTATTTCATGATGGGGCTTCCGACGGAGACGGATGAGGATATTATCGGCATCGCGGAACTGGCGAAAAAGGTGGTGGACCTCTACACGGAAATCAAGGGCAGGCGCGGCGTGAAGGTCACGGTCAGCGTGTCCTGCTTTGTGCCGAAGCCCTTTACGCCCTTTCAATGGTTCGGGCAGATCCCCTTGGAAGAATTCGAGCGCAGGCAGCGGCTTTTGAAGGAGCATATCCGTGACAGGGCAATCACGTTCCACTATCATGACGCAAGGCTTTCCGTCTTGGAGGGAGCGCTGGCAAGGGGAGACCGCAGACTCAACGCGGTTGTCTATGAGGCATGGAAGCAGGGCGCAAAATTCGATGGATGGTCGGATCTTTTCAAGAATGAAGTCTGGCTGGGGGCGTTCCAAAGCTGCGGCATTGATATCGCTTATTATAACGAGCGTACGCGTGGATTTGAGGAAGCGTTCCCGTGGGAGCATACCTCGCCGGGCGTTGCGCGGGAGTTTCTGTTGCGTGAGTACCGGAAAGCAGAGGCGGAGCAGCTCACGGAGGACTGTCGGCGCGGGAAATGCTCCGGCTGCGGCATTTGCCCGAACCTTGGCGTGAAGGTCATGGACTTTGCGAAAAGCGAGGCGGCAGATGCAAGGCATCAGGAGCATGTGGCGGAAGACAATCCGGCAGCGAAGCCGACGAAGGGCAGCGATGGACAGAAGGAGAAAATCAGGCAGCCGAAGCTTTACGCTTACCGTGCGGAAATCCGCAAGGGAGAAGAGCTTCGCTATCTTTCCCATCTGGACTATGCGGCTGTCTTCGAGCGGGCCATCCTGCGGGCAAAGCTGCCCGCGGCCTATTCGGAAGGGTTCAATCCGCATATGAAGCTGGCCTTCGCGTCGGCATTGGCGGTGGGCGTGACGAGCGATGCGGAATATATGGATTTCGAGCTTACCAAGCCGCTCTGCCAGCCGGAGGTTTTCGACCGGCTGCGTGCGCAGCTCCCGAAGGGGGCGGAACTCATACGCCTGCAAGAACTGAAGGGAAAACATACGGCGCTGATGGCAGCGGCAGATTTGGCAAAGTATGAAATTTCCGTGCCTTACCGAGGGGAGGCCGCGGATGCGGAGCAGGCCGTGGGGCGGTTCAACCGTGCGGCAGAGGCCGTTTGCCTGCGCGTGACGCCGAAGAAGCGGCGCGAGATCGAGATCAAGCAGTATATGGCAAAGCCTGTCGAGGCAGTGCCGGAACAGGGCGGCTTGAAGCTTTTGATGGAGATCCGCATCACGCCCACCGGCAGCGTGAAGCCGGGAGAGGTGCTTGCGCTGCTGCAGGAACGGTTCGGGCTTCAGGTGGATGGCAGGCAGGCACGGATCCATCGGACAGCGCTTTCGGGAAATGGCAGGAATCTCATGGAGACGGGGTGAACATTTGAAGGCGATACTGGTCAACAGCATGCCGGAGGAAGTGCGCATGGCAGTTGTGGCAGGCGGCGAGCTGCAGGCAATCGAGGTGGAGCGTGCATCCCATTCCCATCTGGTAGGGAATCTCTACCAAGGACGCGTGCAGAATGTCCTGCCGGGCATGCAGGCGGCATTTGTGGATATCGGCTGGGAGAAGAACGCATTCCTCTATATCGGGGATGGACTGCCAAAGGAAGTGCAGCAGGCGGTGCAGCAGCAGAAAATCCACATCGGGCAGACGATTCTCGTGCAGATCGTGAAGGATGCCATCGGAACGAAGGGGCCGAGGGCAACCACGCATCTGACGCTGCCGGGACGCAATGTGGTGCTCATGCCTACGGCGGCATATATCGGCATTTCCCGCAGGATCGAGTCCGAGGCGGAGCGGGCTCGTCTGCGGGAAGTCGCGGAGCGCATCTGTCCCAAGGACATGGGGCTCATCATCCGCACGGTGGCGGCAGGACAGACGGAGGAAGCGCTTGCCGCTGATGTGCGATATCTGAGCCGCCTTTGGGAGTCGATACGGGCTCGCATGAAATTGGGGGCAGCCCCGTCGCTTCTTTACCGTGATGCGGATCTCGCCATTCGGATGGTACGGGACAATTTTACGGATGAGATCGATGAGGTCATCGTCGATGACCGGACGCTTTATCAAAGGATCGCGGAACTTGTGGAGTATGCATCTCCGGAATTGGCAGACCGCGTGAGGCTCTACGAGGATCGGACACCGCTCTTCCGCAAGTACCATCTGGAGGAAGAATTGGAGAAACTGGGCGCCCGCGGGGTGGATCTTCCGTCGGGGGGCTTTATCGTCATCGATAAGACCGAGGCACTGACTGTCATCGATGTGAACACGGGGAAATTCACGGGCAAATCCAATCTTGCCGATACGGTCTACCGTACCAATCTGGAAGCTGCGGCTGAGATATTGAAGCAGATGCGCCTGCGTGACATGGGCGGCATCATCATCGTGGATTTCATCGATATGGAGCGTCCCGAGCAGAAGGAGGAACTTCTGGCCTATATGCGGGAGCACGTCAAATCGGATCCGACCAAAACGAATATCGTAGCCATTCCCTCGCTGGGGTTGGTGGAAATCACGCGCAAGAAGTCCCGCCAGAATCTGGAAAGCATGTTTTACAGCGAATGTCCCTATTGCCATGGCAAGGGGCGTGTGGAGTCTCCGGAGACCGTGGGCATCCAGATCAGCCGCGATATCCGCCGCATGGAGCTTTCCTCGCATTCAGAGACCGGCTACGAGGTGGAGGTGCATGAGCTCGTGGCGGAGGAATTGCGCAGGGGAAAGCTGCTGCAGCCGCTGGAAAGGGAATTCGGGACCAGCATTCAGGTCAAGGCAAAGCCCGGCATGCATCCGGAGAACTATTCGATTTTGCAGCAGGGGTGAGGGGGCCGTAAATTTTTTCTTGTGTTCTCGCCATAACTATGGTAAAATTTCTAGCGGTGTGAATAGAAAGCACGCAATCCGGATGGCTGTACTGTGCCGATACAGGTGAAGCAGCCGATGAAGGATGCGGAAGAAAAACAGGAGGTGCACCAAAATGGCAGTTATTTCTATGAAGCAGTTGCTGGAGGCAGGTGTCCACTTCGGACATCAGACGCGCCGGTGGAACCCGAAGATGGCAAAGTACATCTTCACGGAGCGCAATGGCATCTATATCATCGATCTGCAGAAGACGGTGAGAAAGGTGGATGAGGCTTACAATTTCCTGCGCAGCGTCGCGGAGGAAGGCAAGTCCGTGCTCTTTGTCGGCACGAAGAAGCAGGCGCAGGAGGCTGTGAAGGAAGAGGCTGTGCGCGCCGGACAGTTCTTTGTGAATGAGCGTTGGCTGGGCGGCATGATGACGAACTTCCAGACCATCCAGAAGCGTGTTGCACGCTTGAAGGAACTGGAGACGATGGAGCAGGACGGCACGTTCGATGTGCTCACGAAGAAGGAAGTGCTTCAGCTCCGCCACGAGATGGAGAAGCTTGAGAAGTATCTCGGCGGCATCAAGGAAATGAACAGGCTTCCGGGGGCGCTTTTCGTCGTGGATCCGCGCAAGGAGCGCATTGCCGTGGCCGAGGCCCGCAAGCTCAACATCCCCATCGTGGCGATCGTCGATACGAACTGCGATCCGGACGAGATCGACTATGTGATTCCGGGCAATGATGATGCGATCCGTGCAGTCAAGCTCTTGACAGGCCGCATGGCGGATGCTGTGCTGGAAGGCCGCCAGGGACAGGATACGGAGGATGCCGCAGAGGAAGCGGAGGCTTCCGACGAGGAGTAATAAGCTTTTTGCTGAAAGATACAGGGGGTAGGGGAGTTCTCCCTTGCCCTTTTCGTTTATGAATTTTAGGAGGAATAACAGAATGGCAACGATTTCAGCTGGTTTGGTCAAGGAACTGCGCGAAAAGACAGGCGCGGGCATGATGGATTGCAAGAAGGCGCTTTCCGCGACGGATGGCGATATGCAGAAGGCGATTGACTATTTGCGCGAGAAGGGCATTGCAAAGGCTGAAAAGAAAGCCGGCCGTATTGCGGCAGAGGGTGCGGTTGCCGCTTATGTTTCCGCAGATGCGAAGACGGGCGTGCTCGTCGAGATCAACTGCGAGACGGATTTTGCCGCGGGCAACGATCAGTTCCGCAGTCTGGAGAAGACCATTGCGGAACATATCGCGACGGCTGCTCCTGCGGATCTGGACGCGCTGAATGACAGTATGATCGATGGCAAGAAGGTCTCGGATCTCATTACTGAGGCTACGGCTACCATTGGCGAGAAAATTTCCCTGCGCCGCTTTGTACGCTACCAGACGGAAGGGCGTCTTGCGAGCTATATCCATATGGGCGGCAAGATTGGCGTGCTGGTGGAGCTCAGCGGCGGAAGCGAGGAGCTCGGCAAGGATGTGGCAATGCAGATCGCGGCAGCGGCTCCGACGGCGGTTGACCGCAGCGGCGTTGCTGCCGAGGAGCTGGAGCATGAGAAGGAAGTGCTCCGCAAGCAGGCGCTGGAAGAGGGCAAACCGGAAAAGATCGTGGAGCGCATGGTCGAGGGCCGTATCAATAAGTACTACAAGGAAGTCTGCCTGACAGAGCAGATTTTTGTCAAGGATACCGAGAAGACTGTCCAGGATGTGCTGGGCGATGTCAAGGCAATCCGGTTCACGCGCTATCAGCTGGGCGAAGGCATTGAGAAGAAACAGGAGGACTTCGCGGCAGAGGTTGCTGCACAGATGAAATAAGGGTCGTATCCCGATGGGATGCGAAAAAAGAGAGCACAGTTCCGTGTTCTCTTTTTTCAAAGCAGGAAATTTTAGGGGATATGTCGAAATAAAATGACTTATGGGGGGATGATCGTGGCAGCATCGAAATATAAGCGCGTCGTATTGAAGCTGAGCGGCGAGTCGCTCGCAGGGGAACAGAACTTTGGCATCAATCCCGAGGTTGTGGAGGATATTGCGAGACAGGTGAAAGAGGTCCGCAAGCATGGTCTGGAGGTTGCTGTCATCGTGGGCGGCGGAAATATCTGGCGCGGTCTGTCCGGCTCGGCGAAGGGCATGGATCGCGCGTCGGCGGACTATATGGGCATGCTTGCAACGGTGATGAACGCATTGGCACTGCAGGATGCGCTGGAGAAGCTGGATGTGGATACGCGTGTGCAGACGGCCATCGAGATGCGCGCATTTGCCGAGCCGTACATCCGCTCCAGGGCCTGCCGGCATCTGGACAGATCGGAAGAGCACACGT
>CALGGN010000263.1 GCA_937915915.1 uncultured Selenomonas sp.
GGCCACCACAACCTCGAGAACGGGTTTCTCGACGAGGCATATCAATGCGCGCAGCAGGGCTATTACGGCTACTACGAGGTCTGCGGCTTTGAGCGCCGCACGATGGCTGAGATCAGCGGTGCGCGCAAGAACGAGGTAGAGTTCATCTACCGCGACCTGCGCAAGGCGGTCAAGTCAGAGTCGCTCGCCGATTATGACGAGGCGGCAAAGAAGCTGAGAGTCGACCTCTATGAGGACGCTCAGCTGTTGTCGGATATCTCTCCGGCATTTGTGGAAAAATTCAAATCCGACAAGGAGTTCGCATCCTATTACACCGAGATCACCGGCTATGATCAGGCGAAACTCGAGGAGCTCGCGGGCGTCGAGAGAACCAACGCGGTCGGCTCTGCGGCGTCATCCTTCCTGCAGGCATTCATCATCATCGCAGGAGTCACGAAATTCCTGCCGCTCACGGGAATCACGCTTCCCTTCATCAGTTATGGCGGCAGTTCCATGGTATCCAGCTTTTTGCTGCTGGGCATTTTGATTGCCGTATCCCGCGGGGAGGGAGCATGATGGAGGAACGCATGAAAAAGCAGATCCTGCATGCGGCGGTCCTGCTCATGCTGGCATTTGGCGTTCTGATGGCCTATGTGGCCTATCTGATGACGTTCCAATCGGAGGCATTGGCCCTGCATCCACTCAATCCGCGCAGCTCTGTGGGGGAAGACCACATCTGGCGGGGTTCCCTGCTGGATGCAAAAGGACGGCCGCTGGCGGAGAGCGATTTGCCGGGAGCACGTTCCTATCCCTACGGAGAGATGATGGCGCCGGTGACCGGCTATTTCGGGGAATCAACGGGGAGCGCAGGGCTGGAAGGCTATGCGAACCGAACGCTTCTGGGCATCACCGATGAAATGGGACGCATGGGGCCCATGGCGCAGTTTTTTGCGGCGGATCGTGGGAACGATATCCGGCTGACCATTGATGCGGATGTCCAGCAGGCGGCATGGGACGGGCTGGACGGACGGCGCGGCGCGGTTGTGGTGCTGGACGCGGATACAGGTGCGGTGTTGGCTTTGGTCAGCAGTCCGTCCTTTGACCCGTCGGACATCGAAGCGCAGTGGGACGGTCTGCTGCAGCGGGAGGACAGTCCGCTGCTGAACCGCCCGCTGGCGGGGCTTTACCCGCCGGGCTCCACGATCAAGCCGATGATCGCGGATATCGCGCTGGAAAAACAGATCACGGATCCGGGGGAATTCTTTGAATGCAGCGGACTGCTGGATGTGGGCGGCGGCTATACCATCAAGGAAAGCCATGATGAAGCGCATGGAAAGCTGACGCTGGGCGAGGCAATCCGTGAATCCTGCAATGTTACCTTTGGCACCTTGGGGATGCGGCTTGGCGGGCAGGGGCTTTCCGATGGATTTCATCGGTTTGCGTTTGACAGGTCTCTGCAAGGGGAACTGATGGAGAATGGGAACCACCTGCCGGACTTCTATCATTTGGATTCGGGGGATTTGGCGCAGATCGGCATCGGACAGAGTTCGCTTCTGGTGACGCCGATGCATATGGCGCTTCTGGCTGCGGCGATGGTGCATGGCGGCATCATCATGAAGCCTTATATGATCGATGAGGTCCTGTCGCCGTCCAGAGCTGTCCTGCATAAGACGCAGCCTGAAGAATGGGCTGCCGCGACGACAGAAGAGCGTGCCCGCATGATTTCGGCATGGATGCGCGATGTCGTGGAAAAGGGAACCGGAACGGCGGCAGCGGTCAGCGATGTGCCGGTGTTCGGCAAGACAGGCACGGCTGAAAATCCCGCGGGAGATGACCACGCGTGGTTCATCGGCTCTGCAAGGCTGCCGGAGCGTACGATTGCTTTTGCGGTTCTGGTGGAAAATGGGGGCGAAGGCGGGAGAACGGCCGCGCCGATTGCCCGCGACGTGATGATGAGCATTTTGTCAGGCAACTGATTTCGTTGTCGATGGGGAGGATGATGTATCATGATAGATCGTATCCTGGAAGAGCGATATGAGCTTCTGGAACTCATAGGAAGCGGCGGGATGGCCGATGTCTATCGTGCGCGGGATCAGCTGCTGGATCGCCCGGTAGCGGTGAAGATTCTGCATGCGCAGTTCAAAAACGATACCGAGTTCATCGGGAAATTCCACCGCGAGGCACAGGCCGCAGCGCGCCTTTCCCATCCTCATATCGTCAATATCTACGATGTGGGCGTATCCGGAGAGGATCACTATATCGTCATGGAATATGTGCAGGGCAGCACGCTGAAAAGCCGGATCAAGGAGGAGGGCTCGCTGCCGGTCGCAGCGGCGCTTCATATTGCCAAGGAGATTGCGGATGCCCTGCATCATGCGCATACGAACAATCTGGTGCATTGCGATATCAAGCCGCACAACATCCTGCTGACTGCGGACGGGCATGCGAAGGTCGCGGATTTCGGCATAGCGCGCGCCGTGACAGAGTCCACCATGACCTACAGCGGAAATGTCGTAGGCTCCGTGCATTATTTTTCGCCGGAGCAGGCCAAGGGAACGATCATCACGCCGAAATCGGATGTCTACTCCCTGGGCATCGTGCTCTATGAGATGCTGACAGGAAAGCTGCCCTTCACGGGGGAGACGCCGGTCAGCATCGCGATGAAGCATCTGCAGGAAGAACCTGTAGCGCCGCGGCAGTACCGACAGGATATACCGCCCGTGGTGGAGGCAATCGTGCTGAAGGCCATGAGCAAGGATCCGAACCTGCGCCCGGACAGCCATGAGCTCATGATCGAGCTTGGACAGGCAGAGCACATGCTGGCAACGGACACGGTGCCGTCGCCCGATCCCTATGCGACGCAGGTTTTGCCGCGCGTGCAGGGAACCATAGCGGCACGGGAAGCGCAATGGGAACCAGAGGAGGCGGAATCGGAAGACGCAAAACCTTTCCTCCGGTCCAAGCTGTTCATAGCAGGACTCCTTCTGGTACTGATGATGGGATTTGGCGTGGGAGCGTTCCTGTCCTTCGGAAGGTTCTGGAGCACGGAGGAGGTAGCCGTGCCGGATGTTACGGGAAAGCAGATGACACTGGCGCGGCAGATCCTTGAGGACAGCAAGCTGCGGGTGAACGTGGCGGAGACCTATGATGCGACGGTTTCGCCGGGACAGGTCGTGTCCCAGTCCCCAGAAGCGGGATCGACGGTAAAGGCTGACCGGCTGGTCACGATCTACGTGAGCAAGGGCGGCGAGGGCATGGAAATGCCGGATCTCAAGGGGCTCAGCAAAGCCAGTGCCTTGGACAAGCTCCAGAAGATGGGACTAAAGATAGACTCCGTTTATGAAAAATATTCCGATGATGAACCGGGGACGGTCATCGGGCAGGATCCGGCCATCGGATCGAAGATCAGCAAGGGGCAGAAAGTGGATATCACGGTTTCCAAGGGAAAGCAGACCAAGCACGCAAAGGTTCCAGATGTAACGGGCGCTTCACTGGATGCGGCGCGGTCCTCGCTGGAAAGCAGGAAACTGAAGGTCGGGAGCATCACCAAGCAAAAAAGCAGTCAGGCCGTAGGGACGGTCATCTCTCAGTCGCCTTCGCCGACCAGCGAGTTGGAGGAAGGCTCTACCGTGGATCTGGTGATTGCCGAAACGGAGACGGCTCCTGCGGCGGAACCGTCCGCAAGCAAGACGGAGCGCAAGGAAGCGCCAAAGGAAAATGAGTCTGCCGATGAGCAGAAAGCGCCGGACCGTGGCGGGAATGACGCGGGAAAGAGCAGGTAATGGATGGAGACAGGACGTGTGCTGAAGTTCTATAACAGCTTCTTTTATGTGCAGACGGACACGGAACTTTTGACCTGCAGGCTCCGGGGAAAGCTCAAGCGGGACAGGCGGGGCGTGAGTGCTGTCTGTCCGGGAGATCTGGTGGAACTCACGAAGCTGGCAGACGGCACCGGTGTGCTGGAGCGTCCCTTGGCGCGCAGGAATCTTTTGCGCCGTCCCGCTGTTGCGAACATCGACCAGGTCATCCTGACCTTTGCGGCGGCGGAGCCGGATCTGCACCCCCTGCTGCTGAACCGGTTTCTGGTGCTGGCGGAGTGGTCGGGCGTCCCGTCTGTCGTCATCTGTGTGAATAAGATGGATCTTGCGGCGGAGCAGGAGCCGGATATACTTGCAGTGGAGGCGGAGACCGGGACTGGCGACGGACAGGAGCAGGCGGTCTCGAATCCGGTGCTTCGTGTTTCTGCGGAGCGCGGAGAGGGCATGGATCTCCTGCGGGAGCGTCTGGCCGGCAAGGTGACGGTCTTTGCGGGGCCGTCCGGCGTCGGCAAATCCTCCGTGCTCAATGCGTTGCATGTGGGCCTGTCCCTTGCGACAGGAGCCGTGAGCGAGAAAATCCGCAGAGGTCGGCACACGACGCGCGTGGCGGAACTCCTGCCGTTTGCGGGCGGATTCCTGGTGGACACGCCGGGTTTCAGTTCCATGGAACTGGCGGATATCGATCCGGCAGAGCTTTCTGCCTGTTTTCCAGATTTTCAGCCCTATCTGGGGCATTGCCGTTTTTCCCCCTGCACCCACAGCCATGAGCCGGATTGTGCCGTGAAAGCTGCTTTGGAGACGGGCGAGATCCTTAGGGAGCGGTATGATGCGTATTGCGCGATTTTGGATGAAATCAAAACGAAAGCTGTGAGGTGAGGCGGTCCATGAAGGATGTGCAGAACAGCGCGGACGAGCGCGGCATTGCGATTCAGCAGGTGGGAGTCAAGGAAGTGCATCTTCCCTTCCGGATCCGCACCAAACGGGGCGATTATCAGCAGGTGTTTGCGAATATCCGCTTTACGGTTTCGCTTCCGCAGGAATTCAAGGGAACACATATGAGCCGCTTTTTGGAGATCCTCATGCCCTGGAGTGAGAAACCGATGGCCGAGGCCGAGATGGAAGTCATGCTGCAGGAGGCGTTGGAGCATCTGAATGCGGAGTCTGCGAGGCTCCATATGGATTTCACTTATTTTATCGGAAAAGAAGCCCCTGTCAGCAAGCGCTATTCTGTGCTGGATCTGGATTGTTTTTTTGAGGGAAGCATGCAAAAGGGCGGGCCGCTGGAATTTACGCTGGGCGTGGAGGTTCCCTTTACGTCGCTTTGTCCCTGCAGCAAGGAGATCTCCTCCTACGGGGCGCATAACCAGCGATCGGTCTGCCGCGTCCGGCTGCGCTGTCGGCAGGGATATGAGTGCATCTACATCGAGGATCTGGCCGAGCTTGTGGAGCGGCAGGCATCTTGTCCGCTGTACCCGCTGCTGAAGCGCGAGGATGAGCGCTATGTGACGGAACATGCCTATGAGCATCCGAAATTCGTGGAGGATATCCTGCGCGACACCGTGCTGGCGCTTCGGCATTTGGAAGGGCTGGCATGGTTTTCCCTCGAATGTGAGAACTTTGAGTCCATCCATCACCACAATGCCTATGCAAGCCATGAGGAATCCATAGACTGAGCATCCAAACATTCCGGCAAAGGAGGCGGGAGCCTTGAACAAGTTCTATCGGCGCTTCATGGGACTCATCCTGTTGGTGTTTTCCATCTCGGCTCTCGTCATCTATACGACGGTGGACATCCATACGCTTCAGAACATCACGCGCTTCCAGACGTGGTCTATCGCGCTGGCAGTGCTTTCCGTCGGACTGGGGCTTTTCTTCGACGGCAGCCGTCTCATGCATCTCGTGAAGATTTCCCATGAGAAGATCACGCTCTATCAGGCCGTGCAGGTCATCTTCGGCAATTATTTCCTGGCGCTTTTGACACCGGGGGCAACGGGAGGCGCGGTGGCCCAGCTCATGTTCTTGCGCCATGCGGGAGTGCCGACGGGAAAGGCCGCCGTGCTGGTCATCGTGCGCACGCTGCTGTCCATTTTCTTTCTGGTGCTCTGCATGCCTTTCATTTTTCTGAATGATGAGGGCATCCTGCCCGGAATCTCCAACGAATGGCTCATGGGCGCCACAGCGCTTGCCTTCTTGGGCATCCTGTTCCTGGTATGGGGTGCGAGGCGGGGATTCCTGGACTTCCTTGTGATTTTCCTCACGAAGCGCTTTTCCCATCAGAAGAGGAAAAAGATATTTGCTTTCTATCGGGATACGAAGAGCGCGATTTCCCTGCTGCTCCATGCGCCGCGAAGCATGCTGCTGGTCTTTTTGGAATCCGGGCTGAACCTGCTCTTCATCTACGCGATCGTGCCCTGTCTGCTCCTTGGCCTCGGCGTGACGGACGCGGACTGGTGCACGGTCATGGGGCGCATGATCTTCCTGAATATGCTGCTGTACTTCATGCCGACGCCGGGCGGCGCGGGCATTGCGGAGGGCGGTTTCGTCATGTTGTTCGCGGATACGGTGCCGGCGGGCACCGTGGGCATCATTGCGGTCTGCTGGCGGCTCATCGCGGAATACATTCCTTTCCTGATCGGCTTCTACTACACCCTTGCGGTATTTGGCAGGGATTTCGTGAACCGGCAGCTTGGGAAATAAGAAACTTGGAGGGACTTGGTTACCGGAAAGTTGGGATGCTATGAAAAAATTGATTGCTGTGATAGGAATCATCCTGTTTCTGATCGGTATGATCTTGCTGGAGCAAGGGACTTCGGAGCAGTTCGCGGAGAAACCCAGAAAAGGCGGGATCCTCATGGTGGGAAGTGCCGCGGACAGCAGCTGGAATGAGGCGCATCGGGCAGGCATCGATCAGGCGGCGGAAAAGCTGGAACTGCCATTGGAATACGAAGAAAACGTGACGCCCGAGAATTGTCCCGCGGTCATAGAACGTATGATTGCAAATGGGTGCAATATCATCATCAGCACATCGATTTCCTTTGAGGAGGGCGTGAAAGAAGTTGCGCAGCTCCACCATGATGTGTCATTCCTGCAGGCAACGGGAAACGTGGCTCGTCCGAATCTTGCGCCCTATATGGGACGGATGTACCAGGCGCGCTATCTCGCGGGAATCGTGGCGGGAAAATACAGCAGGAGCCATGCCATCGGCTATATCGCCACAGTTTCGATTCCGGAGGTCATCCGCGGCATTGACGCGTTTGCGTTGGGAGCCCGGCATGCCGACCCGGATGCCGTGGTCTATGTGAAATATACGGGTTCGTGGAGCGATGACGAGCAGGCGAAGATTGCAACGGAGGAACTTTTGTCGCAGGTGCCAGAAATCGACGTTATCAGCATGCATCTGGATACCTACGGACCGCTTCAAATCGCGCGGGCGCACGGAATCCAGGCCATCGGATGCAATGTCCGGAACCCGGAGTACGAGGACATACTGCTGACGGCTACCATATGGAACTGGGATACGCTGTATTCCAGATACCTGCGCGAGGCGATTCAGGGACGGCTGTCCGGCAGGAGCTATCTGGTGGGCATGGAAACGGGAATCGTGGATTTGGCACCGCTTTCCGGGCGTTGCGATGAGGAAATCGCACGCATGGTGCAGGCGGAGAAGGACGAGATCGTGAAGGGTGAGAAGGATGTGTTTTATGGCCCGATCTACGATCAGCAGGGAAATCTGCGCGCAGCGGAAGGCGAGAATCTTTCCGACAAGGTGCTGTTCGATCAGTTGGATTGGTATGTGGAGGGGGTTCGTCTGCCATGAACAGGACCGAACGCGTGTTGATTGCTGCCGCGCTGCTGTTGTTTCTGGGAATTTTCGGATTGCTGCTGAGCCTGTATCGGGTGGATGACAAGGCGGCAAGCGCCGAACAGCCAAGTGTCGGCGTCGTGCTGCACGGGGGCGTCGATGATGCGGGCTGGAACCGTCAGCACTATGTCGGCATACAGAAAGCGGCGGATATCACAGGCATCAAACTGTATATCGTGGATGGAGCTACTTTGAACACATCGAAGGGATTGGAGGCGCTCCGACAGCTTTCCCAGCAGGGACGTGACTTTGTCATTGCATCCAGCGCCAGCTTTGACAATGAAGCGCACAAGATGTGGGAAGAGGGGTTTCATACCTATTTTGCGATCCCGAAGCTGGAGGAACAGGCGGAGGGATGCGTTCCATATCTTTTGCGGCTCTATCAGGCAGAGTATCTGGCGGGTATTCTGGCCGGCCTTCAGACAAGTTCCCATCGGATCGGGTATGTGGCGCCCATGCCGAACCCCGAGATCTGCCGAAGCATCAATGCCTTTGCCATCGGAGCGCGGGAGGTCAATCCGCAGGCGGAGATCTGCGCCGTATTTGTCGGGGCATGGGACAATCCCAAAAAGGAATGGAAAGCTGCCGACCAGCTGCGGAGCGTGGGCGTAGACATCTTGAACAGCCATCAGGACGGAATGACGGTCCAGATGTTTGCGGACTCCCATGGCATGGACTATATCAGCTATCTGGAGCCTTATCTGCCCGGTGGGGAGCAGCTTTCCGAGCGCAGCCTCGCGACCGTGCTCTGCCATTGGGACGCTGTCTATGAGACCATGTTCAAGGACTATCTCAGGGGCAAGTTCCGGAAGAGGTATTGGATGGGCATGGATGTGGATGCGGTGGATCTGGGGGAGTTTTCCCCGCGCGTCAACGCAGGCGTGCAGGCGGCCATCCACCGGGCAAAGGCACGCATCAAAGGCGGCAGCAGCATTTTTTCCGGTGAGATCCGTGACAATCAAGGAAGGCTGCGCTGCAGGGAAGGCGAAAATCTCAGCGATGCGGCTTTGATCCATATGGACTGGTATGTGGAAGGGGTTCGATTCTATGAGGCAGCTGTCGTCGCTCCTTAAAGAGCGCAGATATCTCATGATGGTATTCTTCGCGGCTTTTTTCGTGCTGCTGTGCATTGTCGGTGTTCTGCTGCACCACAAGATCCGCACGATGTTCCATACCTATGTGGAGCAGGAGGTCGCGGCAGAGGTGGACATGCTGGCGCACCGTCTGGATGCGCGGTTCGGCGCAGAGCTCATGGGGATGCAGAATCTCACGCGCGTCAAGGGAACGGACTCATGGGAAAGCCTGCTCTCCCATCCGGACAAGGACGATGCGGATGGTGTCAGCCCCATGGGCGTCCTTGCCCATCGCGGGCATGCCATTGTGGGAGATTCGTTGGAGGTCAGCGATTGGCGCGGTATTCAGCAGTCTTTCCAAGGGTATCCCGCCGTCAGTTATTGCAAAGGCAAGGGCCTTCTGCTCACGGTTCCGATTTATTACGGCGAGAATATCCGCTATGTGCTGTACCGCCACTATACAGAGGATGAACTGGCGCGCGAATTTGCCATTGACTGCTTTGGGGGCTATGGACGTGCGGTGCTGTTGACTCCCAGCGGTGAGGTGCAGCTCAATGCGCAGGAATGGTCAGCGGAAGATATGGCTCATATCAAGAAGCTGGAGTCCGGCGGCATGCTGCGGCAGCTGAGAGCAAGGCTTTATTCTGAGGTATCCGCCGCGTTCTACGATCAGGAGGAGAATATCGTCTTCATGGCGGACATTTCCTCGATGGAGGGGCAGATCATCGGTTTCGTGCCTGCTTCCCGTCTGGACGGCGGGCTCATTGCCGTCATGCGCCTTGTGATCTGGGTCTTTGCGCTGCTGGTCCTGCTCTTTGCGGTGGGCGCCTTTTATCTCTTTGAACGGGAACGCAATGCGATGGCGCTTCATGAGGCAAGCAATGCAAAGAGCGCATTCCTTGCGCATATGTCCCATGAAATCCGCACGCCGATCAATGCCATCATGGGCATGAATGAGATGATCCTGCGGGAGACCGGGGACGCCTCTATCCGTGAATATGCGGAAAATGCTGTGAGCGCAAGCCGTGCGCTGCTCTCCATCATCAATGACATTCTGGATCTTTCCAAGATCGAGTCGGGGAAAATGGAGCTTGTGCCCATCGAATATCCGCTTTCGGAACTGCTGAACGATGTGGTCAATATGGTGCAGATCCGCGCGGATCAGAAGAACCTTGCGCTTTCCGTCCAGATCGACAATGCTTTGCCGTCCCGGCTTTATGGCGATGCCGTCAGGTTCCAGCAGATCATGGTCAATCTGCTGAATAATGCGGTCAAGTACACGCAAAAGGGGACGGTGACGTTCGCGCTGTCCAGCTGCGAACGGTCCGAGTGTCCCGTGGAGGTGAAGCCTCCGGAGGAATCCGCTGTTGTGCTGGTGGTGCAGGTGCGGGATACGGGCATCGGCATCCGTCCCGAAGATCTGGGGAATCTGTTCCGCGAATTCGTGCGGCTGGATTCGGAGAAAAACCGCAAGGTCGAAGGCACAGGTCTGGGGCTTGCGCTTACCCGCCGGTTTGTCCGTTTGATGGGAGGAACCATCGCGGTGGAGAGCATCTATGGAGAGGGTACGCTCTTTACCGCGTGGATTCCGCAGGCTGTCCGCTCCGCCGAGCCCATTGGGGATTTCATGGAGAAGCATTACGCCTATCTTGCAGGCAAGGCTGCCTATCATGAACAATTCACCGCGCCGGAGGCGCATGTGCTGGTAGTGGACGACAACGCGATGAACCGCACGGTTGCGAAGAATCTGCTGAAGGGAACGAAGGTGCAGGTCAGGACGGCCGCGAGCGGAAAGGAGAGCATGGAACTCCTGAAAGCGGAATCCTTTGATGTCATCCTGATGGATGACATGATGCCGGAAATGAATGGACGGGAAACCTTGCAGCATATTCGTGAGGAGCATCTTGCCGATGGCATACCTGTGATTGCGCTGACGGCGAATGCCATCGCAGGCTCCCGTGAAAAATATATTTCCTTTGGATTTGATGATTATCTGAGCAAGCCGATTGTGGGGGAGAAATTGGAAAACCTGCTGTTTCGTCATCTGCCGAAAGAAAAGGTACGGCTGGGGAAGGACACAGGAAGAGAAGAAACGGAAGAGCCAGCGGCGCAGCAGCCGCAAGATGCGGCGCACCAAAGCGGGAACGCCGCGGGGAAGGAAAGTTTGCAGGAGGACGAAGCCATGAAAAACGGGCAGGAAGCACTGTATGGTCTGGATCAGAAAACCGGATTGCTTTACTGCGGAGGCATGGAAGATCTCTATCAGGAAATGCTCCGGATGTTTGCCGAGATGCGGGAGGAGAAGCAAAATGCCATAGAAGAAGCCTTTGGCAGCGAGGATTGGGCGAATTACAGGATCCTGATCCATGCGTTGAAATCCAACGCGCTCAACATCGGAGGGAAGGGGCTTTCCGAGCAGGCAAAGGCGTTGGAGATGGCGGCAAAATCGCAGGCATCCGGGACTGCAACAGAAGCAGAGAAAGCGGAGCAGCTTGCCTATATCAAGGCGCATCATCGGGAAACGATGGAGCTCTATGGAATCGTGGCGCAGAAGGCGGATGAAATGAGCCGGAGCATACAGGAGGGAGGGACTCCATGACACCGGAGTTTCGATTGGTCTACATCTTGGAAATCATCTTGGCGAATGTGCCTGTCGGGCTCCTGCGCTATTATGCATTCCGTCATGAATTGCGCGTTCCGGCGAAGGTGTTCTGGGCCGGGTTCATCGCGCTGATACTCATGCGGATTGCCTACTTGAATCTGGCGAATTGGCCCGATATGGTGACCATTGATGAAAGACAGCGGGCATACCTGTTTTCGGCCGTTTTTATGAATCTGTTCTTCTTTGCGGTGATCCGCCCCTTCTGGCGGCACCTTTTCGTATTCGGGGTGCTGGTGCTTTACGCTACGGTGCTGCTCTACCCATTCGCTTACCTGACCTCGAATGAATGGCTGGGACAGGGCTTTGGGGCGCATGCGGTCGGGTGCGGTGTCCTGGCGGCAGAGATTCTTCTGACCTGGAAGGTCATGATGCAGTGGGTTACGGATGGCGTGACGCTGTTTTTCCGGTACGGGACGGAAACCTTCTGGCGTTATTTCTGGCTGTTGCCGTTTCTGTTCACTTTTTCGGTGGTTCTGTTCGGCGTGGAAACGGCAAGGGACAATCAGATCCATCCGGCCGTGGTGGCGGCAAGCCTTGCCGGAAGCCTTGGCTTGATTGCTGCCTTCCGGTTCATGCGGCATGGCATGGAATATCTCCATGAAAATCATGTGATGGAAGAAAATCTCGGAATGGCGGAGTCGCTTTGCCGGGTGCGCCTGGAGAAAGTGCGGCTTGCCGCGGCGGGACTGTGTCGGGCGAGGCGGCTGCAGCAGGAGTTCGGGCGCTGCAGCACGGCCTGTGTGCGCCATGCGGAGAAAGAGGATTGGGATGCATTGCAGGCGGAACTGCAGAATGGCAGGGAGGCTTTAAAGAGTTGCAGCGGAAGCGGGGAGAGACCGAATGGTGAATGACTGGCTTTATGCCGTATTGGTTGTGCTGGCGATCGGCCCGTTCCTCTTTTTGAGGTACTATCCCTTCCGCGACGCATTGCGGATGCCCGTATGGGCATTGGCAGGCATCCACATCATCCTGCTGGCTGCGGAGATCCTGCTCTATTTGCAGGTATATCATGTGAATGGATATGTGTTTTTCGCCCATGATTTTTTTCTGCACGACGTGTTCATTGTCTTTTATTTTGTGTTTTCGCTGTGCGTGATCCGCATGGATGTCTATCGGCAGCTGTACCTTTTGTTTCCGTTGGCATTATATGAATTGGCAATGGTCGGCGTGGGCATGTGGGCAGAACGGATTCTGGGGGGCGCTGCTCCCAAGCAGCCCTTTTTGATTTTGGATGTTGCGACCTTCCTGATGCTTTTGCTGACCTTTCCCTTTGTCCTGCGCTTTTTGCGCTATGCAGAGCGGCTTTTGGGAGAGAAGCAGGCGGAGTTCTGGAAATGGGGCTGGGTTCCGGCGGCATCTTTTTACTTTTTGGAAATGCTGTATGCACTTGCTCCCAAGCAGAGCCCTGGCATGATGGTGATCAGCCGCATTGCGTCCTTTGTGGCAGCAGTGCTCTACCTGCTGTTCCAGATTTGGTTCCTGCGGATCCAAAGGCGCCGTATGATGCTGCGGCAGAACCTCCGGCTTTCCCAGGAACTCGCCAAGCAGCGGGCGGAAACGCTGGTACTTCTGAAGGACCAAGAGGCGCAGAAGGAAACGATTTCCGGACAGATGGAAGACATTTTCGACCGTCTGCAGGAAGCTGCGCGGGTGCATGACGCGGGCGCAGTCCGCCGGATTGCCGAAGAGGGGCGGGCGGCAGCGGCCCGATATGCGCCTCACGGAGCTTATTGCAGACAGGAGCTTGCCGATGCCATTCTTTGCGTGGCGGAAGAAAAGGCAAAGCAGCGCGGTATCCGGACAGAAATCCGGGTGGACTTGACAGGGGAATTCCGGATGGAGGATGCGGAGCTTTGCGTATTGCTCGGTAATCTGATCGAAAATGCGATGGAGGCATGTGCAGCGCTCCCTGTCAATCAGCGCTGGATGACCATCCGTATGGAATCCGACGCAAGCAGGATGGACATTTTTATTGAAAATAGCTGCGATGTGGGTTCCATCCGCAGGGAAGGAGATATTTTCTATTCCTCCAAGCGCGGCTACGATGCGCCCAGCATCGGGATGAGCAGTATCCGTGATATTGCGGGGAAGTATCATGGCAGTACGGAATTCCGTTATAAAAATGGCGCGTTTTATGCGGCAGTCACGCTTCGGAAGCGGGAGCCGCAGGGCGATTTGAATTTGCTTGACAGGGAAGAGTCCCCCAATATATACTGAAAATGATACACTGTGCGAAAATCATCCGTGATGTGAAGGATGAATTTTCGTAGCGGAAGAAGGCGGAGAAGATGCTTCAGTTTAAATCCATGATGAGCAAGCTGATCTTTATCATGGTGGGCATGTCTTTTTTTACGACGCTTTGCATCACAGGGCTGCTTTTTGCGTATGGCGTGCAGCAGCACAAGACCTACATGAAGAAGTATCGGAGCGATTTGGAGCAGAGCATAGACCGCAAACTGATCGATGAGACGCAGACCGCGCTGAGCGCCGTGCAGCTCATCTATGAGCAGCAACAGGCCGGCAAGCTGAGCGAGGCCCAGGCAAAGGCGGCCGCTGCGGACATCGTGCGGAATCTTCGTTATAACGAGGGACTGGGATATTTCTGGATCGACACCTATGATGGGGATAATGTTGTGCTGCTGGGGAGTGACGCAGAGGGGAAAAACCGTCTGGATTGCGTCGACCCGGCAGGCAACTTTTTTATCCGTGAGTTGATTGAGCACGGGAAGCAGGAAGGCGGCGGGTTCACCGATGCCATGTTCCCGAAGCCGGGCGAGCAGGAGCCCCTGCCGAAGCACTATTATTCGGTTGCCTTTCCGCCCTATGAATGGATCATAGGAACCGGGATATGGATGGACGAAGTGAATGCCATCGTAGGAAACCGCGAGACGGAACTGCAGGATGAGATTTACGGGAAAGCATTCCACTTCATCTCCTACATGCTGTTTCTGCAGATCATGATCTTTGCCTGTGCGGCTTACTTGGGCTATGATTTCACGCAGCCGATCCTGATCGTGACCGAGAGACTGCGGGATCTGGGCAAGGGCAATTTCACCATGGATATCGGGCTGGAACGGCAGCTCAATATATGGATGGATCGGCAGGATGAGCTGGGCACGATGAGCCGCGCCCTGAAGGAGATGCAGCGCAGGCTGTGGGAGCATCAGAAAAGCATTCTCGACATGGCGCACAACGATCCTCTCACAGGACTTGCCAATCGCCGCTATTTTCAAGCCTGCATGAAGGATCTTGGGGATACCAGCCATATTACGCTGATTGCGCTGGATCTGGACCACTTCAAGGAAGTCAATGACACCTACGACCATCAGACCGGTGATGCGGCGCTGTTGATCTTGGCGGAGGTGCTGAAAGAGGTTTTCCCCGATGCGCTGAATGTCCGCATGGGAGGGGATGAATTCTTGGTGGTCTTTACCAAGCCGATCCAGATCGATCAGGTGGCAGATCGGCTGGAGCACTTCATGAACCAGCTCACGGCCATTTACCAAAGCGATCCTGAGCTGGCCCGGCTTACCATCAGCGGCGGCATTGCGCACTCTGCGGAGCCCGCGGCGCCATTGGATATCCTGCTGCAGCAGAGCGATATTGCGCTGTATCATGCCAAGAATGCAGGCCGCTCCTGCTATTATGTGTATCACCCGGGGATGGAGCAGCATCACAAAACAAATTGAAGGCAGGGGAGCGTATTACCATGTACCATTCGAAATTGACATTTTGGATTTCGGGCGTACGGGAGGAAATTGTCCGGCAATGGGAGCAGCTGGCGCCTTTGCCGCGCTTTGAGCATGTGTTCCGCACGGCGGCGCCCGGGGAGGCGTTTCCCTCTGGCAGGGATCAGATCGTGATTTTCCACGAGAATTCGGGGCTTGTGCCAAGCAAAATCCGTGAACAGGTGGGAAAGCTGGGAACCTGCATCCTGTGCGGGGAGAGCCTCGCGTCCTTTTCGCGGGAAGAATTGCTTTGCGCGGATGAGTTCTGGTGCGGTTCCTTTGAAGCGCAAGATCCCATCTGGCGGATCCGTTTCGAGAAATTGCTGGAGCGTCTGAAATCCCAAAAGGATGCGTGGCTGACGGAGAACTATCTGGACTGCACAATCAATATGCTGCCGGACCTTGTGTGGTACAAGGATCGGGAAGGGATACACCTCAAGGTGAATGATTCTTTTGCGGAGGTGACCGGCAAGTCCAAGGAGGAGTGCGCCAACAAGGACCATTACTATATCTGGGGCGTGTCGAAGGAGGACTATGCGGACAAACCGCTGGACTGCGTCGCGTCGGAGAATGCGGTGTTCGAGGCGGGCAAGACCATGGCCTTTGACGAGGATGTGGTCATGGCCGGGAAGGGAACACGGAAATTCCGGACATGGAAGACGCCGGTTTTTGAAGAAGACGGGACGATCCTTGGTACGGTGGGCATCGGACGGGATATGACCCAGGAATATGAGTATCGGAAGACCATCGAGGACATGGCGCATCGGGATGCCATGACGGGGCTTGCGAACCGCCGCTATATGTATGAATACGTGCGGACAAAGTGCGCGGGGAAGCGGCTGACGGTCATTGCCTTCGATTTGGATCATTTCAAGCATGTGAATGACACCTACGGGCATCAGACAGGGGATGCAGCGCTGCTGGTGCTGGCCGAGATGCTGCTGCGGATTTTTGACGATGGCCTGTGCATCCGCATGGGCGGCGATGAGTTCATGGTGGTGCTGCCGGATGCGCCCAGCCGGGAGGATGTGGAGCGTCGTGTGCAGGAGTTTATGGATCAGCTTTTGGCATTCTATCAGATGGATCCGGAGCTGGAAGAGCTTTCGGTCAGCGCAGGGATCGCATACGGAGCGGATCTGCCGCTGCCGCTGGAGGAGCTGATCCGGCAGAGTGATGAGGCGCTCTATCAGGCCAAGCAGGGCGGGCGCGCCTGCTATCGTGTCTATAGCCTTGCCATGGATTTGGATTGCTATGTTTGAGCATTGCTCGACCTAATTTTCGTGAAATTCTGCCTACTATCTTGACAGTGGCGGGGAAAATCGGTACACTTAAGGTATCGGTTATCATGCGAGAGAAAGGGTGGAGATGACATGTATCAGGATGACTACAAGCGCTGGCTGGAAACGGATTTGGTGGACTTTGACTTGAACAAGGAGCTTTTGGATATCCAAGGCGATGACGAGGCTATCAAGGATCGGTTTGCGGTGGCTCTGCAGTTCGGTACGGCGGGTCTGCGCGGAACGTTGGGCGCAGGCACGAACCGCATGAATATCTGGGTAGTGCGCCAGGCAACCCAGGGCGTTGCGGACTGGGTAAAGACACAGGGCGGCAGCCAGACGGTTGCCATCAGCTACGACAGCCGCCTGAAGGGCTGGAACTTTGCGCGTGACGCGGCGGGTGTGCTGGCGGCGAACGGCATCAACGTGCGCATTTATGATGAGCTTATGCCGGTTCCCGCGCTGAGCTTTGCGACACGCTACTATAAGTGCAATGCGGGCATCATGGTGACGGCTTCCCATAATCCTGCGAAGTACAACGGCTATAAGGCATACGGGCCGGACGGCTGCCAGATGACGGACGATGCGGCGGCTGTGGTCTATGACTCGATCCAGAAGACGGATGTGCTGACCGGCGCGAAATATATGAGCTTTGCGGAGGGCGTGGAGAAAGGGCTCATCAAGTTCGTGGGCGATGACTGCAAGGATGCGTTCTATGCGGCCATCGAATCCCGTCAGGTGCGTCCGGGGCTTTGCAAGACGGCGGGGCTCAAGCTCGTGTATTCCCCGCTCAACGGCACGGGCCTTGTGCCTGTCACGCGCGTGCTCAAGGATATCGGCATTACGGATATCACCATTGTGCCGGAGCAGGCTTATCCGAACGGCTACTTTACCACCTGCTCCTATCCGAATCCCGAGATTTTCGCGGCATTGGAAAAGGGACTGGAGCTTGCCAAGGAGATCGGCGCGGATCTCATGCTCGCAACGGATCCGGACGCGGATCGCGTGGGCATTGCCATGAAGTGTCCGGATGGCTCCTATGAGCTGGTATCGGGCAATGAGATGGGCGTGCTGCTGCTTGACTATATCTGTCAGGGACGCATCGAGAAGAAGACCATGCCGAAGGATCCTGTGGCAGTCATGTCACTGGTTTCCACGCCTTTGGCCGATAAGGTTGCGGAGCATTATGGCGTGGAATTGCGCCACGTGCTCACGGGCTTCAAATGGATCGGCGACCAGATCCTTCACTTGGAAGAAAAAGGTGAGGAGGAGCGCTTCATCTTCGGTTTCGAGGAGAGCTACGGCTATCTGTCCGGCTCCTATGTGCGCGACAAGGATGCTGTGGTCGGCTCCATGCTGATTTGCGAGATGGCGGCATATTACCGCTCTATCGGTTCCTCCATCAAGCAGCGTCTGGAGGAAATCTACAAACAGTACGGCAGGTATCTCAACAAGGTGGATTCCTTCGAATTCCCGGGGCTGTCCGGTATGGACAAGATGGCGGGCATCATGGAGAAACTCCGGAAAGAGCCTCCTACGGAATTTGCGGGCAGGAAGGTCGTGAAGGCTCTCGATTACAACAAGCCGGAAGAGACAGGACTCCCGAAGGCGAATGTGCTGATCTATTCGCTGGATGATGGTTCCACGGTAGTGGTTCGTCCGTCCGGTACCGAGCCGAAGATCAAGACCTATTTCACCACGCTGGGCAAGGATCTCGCGGAGGCAGAAAAGGCAAAGAATGAACTGGCGGAAGCGGTCAAGCCGATTCTTGCCTAAGAGAAGTTGGATTTCGTTTGCGGCATAGCTGAAATATTCGGCTATGCCGTTTCCAGGTTTCAGAAGAGTAAAATCCTCAAACAGAAGTTCGATATTGAGGTCACCGCCGAAATGGAGGAATTGAGAACAATGTGCAATTTGAGCGAGGGCATTTATGAGCGAGGAATGGCTCACATTACCGATGAAGAATACCGATTTTTGATGAAACGCCGCGCCATCCCAACTTCGGCGAGGGATATGCTGGATATCATGCTGAATGCCGTATATACCAAACTTGTATCGCCGAAAGCCGTAGAATCCGGCACTATTGAAAGAATCTCCGACAAAGATCAGGAAGATCCGTTCTACAGCAAGGCGAACATGGAACTGCTGGAAGAATCCAGACGGCAGATGGAAAGCGGGCAAATTGTCACCAAATCATGGGAGGAGCTGGAGAGACTTGCCAATGGATGACATTCAATTCTCCGAACGGGGATGGGAGGATTTTTCCTACTGGATGGACGTGGATAGAAAGACGATGAACCGCATTATGAAGATTATCGCCGATATTCGACGCAACGGATACCAAGGCATTGGCAAGCCCGAACCGCTTTCCGGAAATCTCAGCGGCTATTGGAGCAGACGCATAGACGAAAAGAATCGCATTGTCTATCGTCTGGAAGGAAACATCGTCAAAATCATACAATGCGGTTCTCATTATCGCGAAAAATAAACTGCCCCGATGGACTATGATCAAGAAAAGATGAGTAATGGCGCATGATACTATGTCATGCGTTTTTTGTTGGTATGCTGTCCTCCAAGGAAAGTTTTGAATTTTTATGTTTTTTTAAGAGGAAAATACAAGCTTTATCACGAATAGTATCCGTTGAGAGGAGAGGTGTTTCTTATGGCGATCAGCACGAAGGGGTTTGGTCCCTTTGATATCCGCGGGATTTATCCGACCGATGTCAATGAAGAGCTGGCCTATCGGGTGGGACGTGTGCTGCCGCGGATGTTCGGGGTGAAGCATGTCGCGGTAGGACGTGATATCCGCCTTTCCAGCCCAAGCATGCAGAAGGCGCTGGTGGAAGGCCTGACGGAATCCGGATGCGATGTGCTGGACATCGGCCAGTGCGGCACGGAAATGATCTATTTCACGGTTTGCCATTGGAAACTGGATGGCGGCGTCATGGTCACGGCCAGCCACAACCCAAAGGAATACAACGGCATGAAATTCGTGCTGAAAGAAGCGCGTCCGATTTCGGAGGACAACGGGCTGAGGGAACTGGCAGAGGCGGTGCAGGAGGATTTTGCGCGTGCGGAGCCTGCGGGGAACGTCTCCTTCAGGGATGTGATGCAGGAATATGTGCAGCATATCCTGTCTTATGTGGATGTCAGCAAGCTGAAGCCTTACAAGGTGGTCGCGAATACGGGAAATGGTGCGGCCGGCCCGATCATCAACGAATTGGAAAAACATCTGCCCTTTGACATC